>DDWC01000209.1 GCA_002345475.1 Firmicutes bacterium UBA2296 | reverse complement strand
GCGACACCGGGATGAACACGGCCCTCGCCGGTAAGTTGCATGATCTGCACCTGATACTGTCACAGGCGGAAGCCAGATACGCGGCCCTGGGGCTCCTCGATGGGGAAGACTTGCTAGATCGTCTTGCAGACCAGGTGCGTGACTTCCCGGATTTCTCTGGAGCCCACATCTGGCTCGACGGGTTCACCGGGTTCACCCCTCAGGAGTACCGCGTCCTGGCCCGTATTATCAGCGTGGCCTCCCAGGTGACTCTCACGCTGACAATGCCGCCCGAATCCCTTAACCTTACACTGCGTGAAGAGGACCCTTTCTTTACTCCCTGGGAGACCGCGCAGCACCTGATGTCTGAGCTGAGCGCCATGGCCGAAAGCGTCGTAATCGAAAAGCAGGAACACGTCCACAGGTTTGCGCCAGACAGCGCTCTGGGCTACGTGGAGGCGCATTACCACAAAACTCTGTTCTGCCCCTTGCAGGGGGCCGCGGTAGATAATGTCAGCCTAGTGGGAGCGGCCAACCGTCGCGCTGAAGTAGAGGCAGCAACACGGGAGATAATTCGCCTCTGTCGTGACCAGGGTTACCGCTACAGGGACCTGTGTGTAATAGTCCGGGACTTCGCGGTTTACGAGGACCTGATTCCTGTGGTGTTTCGCGATCACGCAGTTCCCTTCTTTATGGATCGCAAGCGCCTTGTGCCACATCACCCCTTACTGGACCTTCTGCGCGCCGCCATAGATTGTGTTCGCAGCGACTGGGCCTACGATCCGGTGATGCGCTGTCTCAAGACCGATCTTTTCCCGCTTGAGTCCCACGATGTGGATTGCCTCGACAATTTTGTTCTGGGCAGGGGAATCAGGGGACGGCGCTGGTTCAGCGAGGACTCATGGCCTGTGGCGCAGCCTGGAGATGATATGCCGGCGATTAGCAGGGGGCGAAGCGCAGTGGCCAAGTTCATGCAGCCCCTGGCTGAAACTTTTGCCAACGGAACCCCCGGAGAAATGGTGGGTGCTCTCATAAGGCTAATGGAGGACCTGGGTGTTGAAGAGAAAATGGACATCTGGCGCGCCGAGGCTCAGGCGGCTGGTGATCTGGAGACCGCGGGTCTTCACCCGCAGGTGTTTCGTAGCATCAGAGGTCTGCTTCGGGAACTGGCTGACACCCTCGGCAGCGAGCACATGGACATGGAAACCTTCGCATTGACGCTGGCCACCGGTTTGGAGGGCATAAGTCTGGGCCTGGTTCCTGCAGGTCTGGATCAGGTACTGGTGGTTGCCATGGGGAGGTCACGCAGTCCAGATGTAAAAGTTGCCCTGGTGCTTGGCGCCAACGAAGGCGTATTCCCGGCAAGGCCGCCAGTGGAAGGAATACTTTCTGATGACGACCGTGAGTTCCTCAGTCACCTGCACATAGTCCTGGGCCCCACCTCCCTTCGCCATGTCTTTGAGGAGGAGCATATGGTCTACACTGCTCTGACTCGAGCTTCAGATCGACTTTATGTCAGCTTTGCTCAGGCAACGGACGACGGCGCACCGTTACTGCCTTCGTCCATTGTGCGTCGGCTCAAGGAGCTTCTGCCCGACCTTGTTGTCCGCCAAGTGGACAGCGAGCCTCTGCCAGATCAGGAGGACCTGACGGACTGGATTGTACATCCTTACAGTGCCGCCGGAATGCTGTCCGCCCGGCTGCGGCAAAGCATGGGCACGACCCTGCCACGACCCTGGCAGGAAGTGTATCAGGCCCTGTCCAGTCAGGCAGGCTACTCGTCGTTAATGGAGAGGATCACCAGTGGGAGCAGATACCACAACAGAGCCGAACCTCTTTCTGCCGCTGCCGTCCGCCGACTGTACGGAACGCGCCTGCGTGGTAGCGTTTCCCGCCTTGAGCTGTTCAACAACTGTCCCTTTGCCTATTTTGTTTCCTACGGCCTGGGGCTCAAAGAGCGGGAGGTCTATAAACTGGCTGCTCCAGACATTGGCTCGTTCTTCCATGATGCTCTGGATATGTTTGCCACCAGAGTTGCTGACCTGGGGCTGGACTGGGGTAATCTGAACGATGATCGGTGTGGGGAACTGGCGGCGGAAGTGACGAAGCAGCTGGCCCCTCGCCTGCAAGGTGAGATTCTCCTGAGCAACAATCGCAATCGCTACATAATGGGCAGGCTCCAGAATACCCTGCGGCGGTCCGCCAGCTATTTGGGCAGACACCTGTCCAAAGGAAAGTTCAGACCCCTGGCAGTGGAGATTACCTTTGGCGGTGAGGAAGGCCGAGCACCGCGGCTTTCTTTTGCTCTGTCAGATGGGAGCACCATGGAGTTGACCGGCCGCATAGACAGGATTGATGGAGCTACAGAGGACGGAAGGCTCTACGTGCGGGTGATTGATTATAAATCGGGCAACGCCAAGCTCACTCCTCTTGAGGTATACCATGGGCTGAAGATCCAGCTCCTGGTCTATTTGCAGGCTGCCCTGCAGATGGCTCCTGCCATGACGGGGGAAGGGTGTGGTACAGTGGTTCCCGCTGCTGCCCTGTACTTTCATGTGCAGGACCCTGTGATCCAGAGCTCTGGTCCCTTGTCGGAAGATGATCTAGCTGACGAAGCCGAGAGGCGCTTCCGCCCCAGCGGGTATGTCCTGGCGGAAGCTGATGCCGTGCGCCTCATGGAAGAGGGCCTGCAGGGTCGATCTAACGTTATACCGGTGCGCATTAACAAACAGGGGGAGGTCGTTCCGGACGCCCAGGCCTGGACCCGACAGCAATATGAGGCCATGGGACGCCACCTTGAAACCCTGATAACCGAGGCTGCCGAGAGCATCCGGAGAGGCATGATTGCCATCGCTCCAGCCCGGCTCGACAAGCATACCGCATGTACTTATTGTCGCTTTCGGGCAGTGTGTGGCTTTGACCCGGGATTGCCGGGGAACAGTTACAATGACCTGGAAAAGATCAGCCTTGGTGACTTGTGGGATTGCCTGGGTGCAGCAGGGGAGGTGCCGGATTGTGAGTAACTGGACGCCTGAGCAAAAGAAGGCCATAGATACCCGTGGCACCAACGTATTGGTTTCTGCCGGAGCAGGATCCGGCAAGACCGCGGTCCTGGTGGAGCGCGTTGTGGGTCTGATTAACGATGTGGCCAGACCGATAGATATTGATCGACTCCTTGTGGTCACCTTCACCAATGCCGCCGCTGCTGAGATGAGGGAGCGTGTCGGTGCGGCTCTGGTTCGACTGCACAGGGAGTCCCCAGGCGATGAAAGACTCCTGCGTCAGTCCTTGTTGCTGGGCAAAGCCTCAATTATGACTTTGCATTCATTTTGCCTTGATCTGCTTCGCCAGTATTTCTACTTGCTGGATCTCGATCCGTCCTTTCGGGTGGCCGATGAACACGAAGCACAGCTGTTGCGGGAGGAGGCTGTGGAGCACGTACTTGAGGTGCAATACGAGGAACCCAGTGAAGCGTTTATGAGCCTGATCGAGGGTTTTACCGGCAAACACGACGATCGTGAAGTCAGGGAACTCATACTCAGGTTGGCGGCCTTCGCAGAGAGCAACCCCCATCCAGTCGACTGGCTTGGCAGCCTGGTTGAAGATTATCGCGGCGAGGGGCTGCACAGAACCCTGGAAGGTTACGCTGAGGAAATATCCAAATATGTGGAGACAGAACTGAACTTTGCCCGGGAGTGTCTTCTGCAGGCAATTGATGTGGCCACCTGCAAAGACGGACCCGAGCATTATCTGGAACGGCTGCATGAGGACTTGCAGTCTGTGTCTGTGGCTTTGTCCGCCGCCGGATCTGGGTGGGACAGACTGCGCCAGGCAATCCAGAATATCTCCTTTGGCAGGCTCCCCTCACGTAAGGCGCTGGACGAAGAGTTGCGGGATCGCTGTAAAGACCTGCGCGAGCAGGCCAAAGATATTGTTGGCAAGAAGCTGTCATCCTGGCTGGCGCAATCCATGTGCGATTTCGCCGCAGGAATGCGCCTGGCCGCTCCCGTCGTGTCCTGCCTTGTGGAGGTCACGCTAGGCTATAGAGACAGATATACCCGCAGCAAGCGAGAAAAGGGCCTCGTGGATTTCGCCGATCTGGAGCACTTTTGCCTGGAGCTGCTGCTAGACGAGTCAGGGCAGCCTTCCGCAGTTGCGGAGCAATTACAACGCAAATTCGCGGAGATTCTCACAGACGAGTATCAGGACATAAATGCGGTGCAGGAGAGAATTATCAACAGCCTGGCCAGGGGTGATAACACCTTTATGGTGGGAGATGTAAAACAGAGCATTTACAGATTCCGTCTGGCCGAGCCTTCGCTTTTCATGCAGAAGCATCTGTTGTATTCACAGTCGCAGGAAGGAGAAGCGGTCGACCTCACGGCAAACTTTCGCAGTCGCCCGCATGTCCTGGAAGCAGTCAACCACCTCTTTCGGCGAATCATGACGCAAGAAGTGGGGGAGATGGACTACGATGATGACGCGGCGCTGCGAGCGGGGGTTGCATTTCCCGAGCATCCCCTGGCAGTGCCGCCAACCACGGACCTCTGCCTACTGGATCGGGGAGTCCTCGACGCCGATGAAGATGAGGAACCGATAGACGCAGCCAGATCCGAAGCCAGGTTTATCGCCCGTGAGATATCGCATCTGGTGAGTTCAGACCAGTATCGGCTGTACGACGCGAAAAAGGGCGACTTCCGCCGGGTTAACTACAGAGACATTGTGGTACTGCTCAGAGCAACCAGAGGCTGGGCAGAGAGCTTTGTCCAAGAGATGGTCAGTATAGCAGTTCCGGTCTATGCTGACACAGTAACTGGCTATTTTGCTGCCACTGAAGTCTCTACCATGCTCTCCCTGCTGCGTGTCATAGATAACCCACTTCAGGATATTCCTCTGGCTGCCGTACTCCGGTCGCCATTATTGGGCCTCTCCGGCGATGAGCTCAGCGAGATACGTTCTCCGTCTCGTGACATAGGGTTTTTTGACGGTCTTAAAGAACGGGCGTCGCATGGAGATGCGCTCGGAGCAAAACTGCAGTCGTTTCTCTCGCAGCTTAGGGTATGGAGGCAGGTGGCACGGCGCGGCAGCCTGCCGGAACTGATATGGCAGGTATACCGTGAGACAGGCTACTATGTGTTTGTGGGGGCCACCCCAGGAGGCTCTCAGCGCCAGGCGAATCTCCGCGCCCTGTACGATCGTGCCTGCCAGTACGAACGAACTTCATTCCGGGGGCTCTTTCGTTTTCTGCGTTTCATAGAACGCCTACAGGAGGCGGAAGGCGATCTGGGAAGCGCTAAGGTGCTGGGTGAGGGCGAGGATGTCGTGCGGATACTCAGCGTTCACAAGAGCAAGGGTCTGGAGTTCCCCATAGTGTTTGTGGCTGGCCTGGGCCGGCGCTTTAACATGAGCGACCAGACAAGACCGGTGCTGATCCATCGGGGCATGGGTCTTGGCCCTCAGGCCGTGGAACTCGATGGCCGACAGAGATACCCGACCCTGCCCAGACTGATGATCCAGAACCGCCTGCGTCGGGAAGCCCTGGCCGAAGAACTGCGCATCCTTTATGTCGCCATGACCCGGGCCAGGGAGCGACTCTATCTGGTAGGCAGCGTGGCCAACCGCGGGAGCAAAATAGATCAGTGGCAGAAAACTACACCCTCACAGGGCAAGTGCGGTGTCCTCAGCCAGCGCTTGCTGGCCGCCGCTCGCTCGCCGCTGGACTGGATTGGACCAGCCGTGTTGCCAGATCATGTGGGGAGTACCTTTGTCCTGCGCCAGGTTGGCCTTGAGGGAGTCAGGTCTCCAGCGGCAACCGCTAATGACCATGGCGTCCCGGACCCCGTGGAAGGGGCTCCCGCTATCAGCACCGGCAACCGGATTGCAGAAGCTCTCAGCTGGCAATATCCGGGCCTGGCGGCTGCGACTCTGGCGGCCAAAGCAACTGTAAGTGAGCTGAAGGGCAGACTTGTGGACGCGGCTGAAGACCCGGTATACGACCTCTTAACAAGTTATGTGCCAGAGTCGGTGCCCACTGTAGGGGGCGTCGAGCTGGGCAGTGCTGTCCACATGCTTTTGCAGCATGCGGACTTTGCTCAGTCCTCGGACCTAGACTACCTGACTGCCCTGAGGGCCAGACTGTTGGCGCAAGACATAATCGTTTCCGAAGTGGCAGATCACATGGATCTGTCGCTCATATCCGACTTCTTCTCCCGTGAGCTGGGGCTCAGGCTGGCCAGAGCTGAACGGGTCTGGCGCGAAGTTCCCTTCAGTATGATGATTGACCTGGAGGAGGTTTATCCCAATGCACAAGGGCAAGAACAGGTCATGCTGCAGGGTATTATCGATTGCCTGTTTCTCGATGGCGGCAAACTCATTATGCTGGATTTTAAGACCGATCGTTCACTGCGTCTCTTCCCGGCGTACAGGAAACAGTTGCACCTATACCAGAGGGCCGTGGAAAGGTTGTTTGGCAGATCCGTGGATCAGGCCTACCTGTCCTTTATCGCGCTCAAACAGGACATCATGCTAAGTGCCGATGCGCACAGCTAGAGCAAAGGGGAACTGAAGCAAAATGATAAGACTTGTGGCACTTGATCTGGATGACACTCTGCTCACGCCGGAGGGCAACGTATCTGACGAGTCGAAGCGGGCCTTGCACCTGCTGAAGGAAAGGGGGATTTTTGTCACTATCGCCACCGGTCGTATGTATAGCTCAGCGGTGCAAATTGCCCGGGAACTTGAGCTTGATGTCCCCCTCATCACCTACCAGGGCGCACTGATCAAGACAACCGGGTCCGGCAGGGTCCTGCGTTCATTGCATATGCCTCCTGACCTGGCCCGGGAGGTGCTGCATTTCTTTGAAGCGCTTCCTGTACACATTAACCTCTATGTCGATGACGAACTGATAGTGAAGGAACTCAACGAAGTAGCCGAAAGCTATGCCTTCCACGTCAAGGTCCCCGTCAAGGCCGTTGGTACATTGAGTTCGCAGTCCATGGACAGCGTAGTAAAGATCGTGGCAATTGGAGACCCATCGTATATTGCCCGAGAGTTACTGCCCGAGGCGTTTCGTATCTTCGGAGGGCAGCTAACTGTCAACACTTCCCGTCCACATTTTCTGGAGATAGGGCACCCGCTGGCCAGAAAATCTTGTGCTCTGGCGTTCCTGGGTGAAGGGCTTGGCATAACCCGACAGCAGATGATGGCCATCGGCGACGGCCAAAATGACATCGATATGATCGAATACGCCGGCATCGGCGTGGCCATGGGCAACGCCGATCCCGAGGTCCTGTCCATAGCCGACTTTATCACCAGGACTAACTCCGAAGACGGGGTGGTCTATGCCATCGATGAGCTGATCATTAAAGGCACCAGGTAGGGAGGCGTACCTCGAACCTGGTTCCTGGAGACTGGAGGGCCCGCTACCCAAAATTCCTGCTCTCCAGCCACCGCCTCAACCAAGCGCCAAGCGCACAGCGAAGCAGACGACCGTAGCTACACCTTGCTGGTATAGCTACGGTCGTCTGCTTCGCCTACGGGTCACTCCTGTATAATCCCCGGGACAACCTCCCGTGGGTGGTCATCATCATCGTCCTCATAAATCTTAAAGATTGAATAGAGGTGCGTAGCTATTACTTTTACCACGGCGAAAGTAGGAATAGCCAAAATGATGCCGACCAGTCCGCCCAGCTTGCCTGCTGAAATGACCAGGAGGATTATTGATACCGGGTGGGCGTGTATTTTTCTGCCCATAACTCTCGGAGAGAGCAGGATACTTTCGATCTGCTGTATCACTACAATCATCAGCACCACTTGCAGGGCCTTGCTAGGGGACATAACCAGTGCCACCAGTACTCCGGGCAGGGTACCGACAATGGGCCCGAAAAAGGGGATGATGTTGGTCACACAGGCTATTACCGCCAGGAGCAGGGTGTATTCGATCCCTATGATGGTGTAGCCAATGTACGCCATAAAACCAACGCTGAGGCTGACAATAATCACACCCTGAATGTAGGCACTCAGTGCCGCGTCCATATCCCGCAAAACCTGTCGGACTTCCGGGCGATGGCGCATGGGCAAGAATCTGACCAGCCCCTCCGGCAGCCTGTGTCCTTCCAGGAGCATGTAAAAAAGGATAAAGGGTATTATCAGGAGGATCGTCAGGAAGTTGGCGGTGTTGCCCAGCAGAGTTGGCAGGTTGGCGGTAAAAGAAAGCAACCATCGGTTGGCCTGTTGCGCCAGCTGGTTGACAATTTCCTCGAAATCCAGCGGGTCACCCTGGTAGAAACGTGAGATAAGCTCATTTTCCTGCAGTTCCAGAAGCTGTACCCGGATCTCCGCAATCAGCCTCGGCCAGCTGTCCACCAGATTAGTAAACTGGTCCTGAAGCACCGGTCCCACTGCCAGCACCAGTAAGGATACCAGAGCCCCCAGACTAAAATACAGGACAGCTATTGCCAGCCAGCGTGGCAGCCGCCTGCGAGCCAGCCAGTTAACCACAGGAGAGAACCAGTAGTACATTAGTCCGGCAACAATCAGCGGCGTGAATAAGGCGCGAGCCACAATCCAAAGCGGGCTAAAGACACCAGAAATGTGTCTGCCCACCAGAACAATGAGGGCTATCGTCAGGACCCACAGGGCGATGCGATACGGTTTTGATTCAAGCAAGGACTTCACCTGCCTTTAAATGAGTCGGACCGGACCCTTATTAGTCCCGCACCGACACCAGGATTTCAACTTCCACGGCAATGCCTTCCGGCAGTTCGTTAACTCCGATCGCGGAGCGAGCATGCCGTCCGGCGTCTCCAAAGACTTCTACAAAGAGGTCAGATGCCCCGTTCATGACCGCCGGCTGTGATGAAAAGCCCGGCGCACTGCGCACGAAACCTAGAACTTTAAACACTTTTTCCACTTTGTCCAGGGTCCCAAGTTCAGCCTGAAGGCACGCAAGACACCGCATAGCGGCTTCTCGAGCCGCGGCATAGCCCTCTTCTATACTTAGATCGCCACCAACATAGCCCTTTATGGAGCGTGATCCCTGCCCCGAGGTATACACCAGATTGCCAGCCCTATTTGCGGGGATGTAGTTGCCCAGTGAATTAGGCAGGGGAGGCAGTACAATGCCCAGTTCATGCAAACGCTCATCTCGTCTACCCATTTTCAGTCCTCCTGTCACATCTTCCTAGTTAGGTTCTTCACAGTCATGCCCCATTCCTCCCAGAAGGCGCCGCATATCATGGGGAAGAGGACTTACAAGGTCAATTGTCTCACCGCTCACTGGATGATCGAATCTTATGCGGCCAGCGTGTAAGGCCTGCCTGCTCAGCAGGGGGCTGGGCTCGCCGTACACATCGTCGCCTACCAGAGGATGTCCGATATGCGCAAAATGGGCGCGGATCTGATGCGTGCGTCCGGTTATAAGTGTGGCCTCTACCAGTGACGCAGACTCCCAGGCGGCAAGAAGTCGCCAGAGAGTCTGAGCAGATTGACCAAGATCAGATATCACCCTTCTGCGGGTGCCCATGCCCACGCGATGTATTGGTGCGTCGATGAGCCCGCATGGGGCAACGATACGGCCACTGACGATCAGCGTGTATATCTTTTGCCATCGCCCATCGCCATGTTGTCTGGTGAGGGATTCCTGAACATATGGGTTCTTGGCAATTATCACTAATCCGGAAGTATACCGGTCCAATCTGTGCACAGGCCGAAAGAGAAAAAACTCGCCCGCCTGCCTCCAGTGGTTTATGACAGCGTTAGCCAGAGTTCCGCTGAGATACCCCTTGGTGGGATGCACCACCATACCTGCAGGCTTGTCCACCACCAGCAAATGCTCATCCTCAAAGGCAATGGACAGCGGGATATCTTCGGGTTCTATATCCTGATCCTTCTCTTCGCGCAGGACGATGAGAAGCCAATCACCCGCTCGCACCCTGTCTTTGAGCAGGGACGGATTATCGTTGATATAAAACTCTCCGCTGCGCTTGATCCTGGTCAGGAGCTGTCGCGATATGCCGAGTTCCCCCATCAGGACAGCTCTGGCCGACACTCCATCGTGTTGCTCGCCTACAGTGTGGCGGAGTATGTGTTCTGGCATCTACTTGTCTTCCATTTGATTATATAGCCCGGGAGCTGCCCGCAGGGTGATGGTCAAAGAGACGGCAGCAAGGATCAGTTGCAGAGTCAAAACGCCAAGGATGACTACCCACTCGCCCATTCCGGCGGGGAGCAGTACCCGCAGAACCAGCAGGTAGGAGGTGAAACCGGTGGCCCCGGCGATGATCATGGGGAGCACAGCGTTTAGATTGTTCTTGACGGCGTGCTGTGGGTTAGTCCAGGTCAACAGCGGTCGCCACATGTCAAACAGAAGACCGAGGATTTGAGGCGTCGCCGAAAACACAAGCCCAAGTATCAGCGCGGCAAGAACGTATTCTGTGCCAGGAGTGATTACTATGGCATAAACCATGGCCACAGGTACCGCCGCCACCAGTGCACCAATTCCGGCATGCGCAAGTTTGGCCGTCACCTGGTACGTTGCGGGTACCGGCAGGGAACGAGAAATCCACAGATGTCTGCCTTCGCGGCTGACTGACGTACTGGCCAGGGTATTCAGGGAGCCCAGAAGACCAATAATGGCTGCCGTCGCCAGGGCCGAAAGGAGTAACCCGTTGTTGGCAAAGTGCACCATGGCAGCCAGTTCAGGTATACTTCTGCCCGCGGTGCTGGCAGGGAAGAAAAGCATCAACGGAATAATGACCACAGCCAGGAATCCATTCATGACCCAGATGGGCACGCGAAGGAAAAGGTTCCACTCTCGAGTGTACAGAGCCCGCAAGGGCGACCTCTGTACCGCCTTCTTCTCCAGAACGTGTGCCGTGATCATCTGGCCTTTGCGATCTCGCTCGGCGCCTCCCACCAGTCCTCCGTAGAATACCCGTTGTCCGACTGCCATGAAGGAGCCAAAAGCTACCGCCGAGGCTATTATCAGGTAAAGCAGGTTAGCGAATCCGGTCAGGCTCCCGGCATCAGCTATGGCTCTGGTAGCCCAGATGCTGGGGGGGAAGAAGGAACCGAGCAACCATATCAGATCTATACGGTTGTTGATAATGTCCTCCATAGGGATCTCGCCCACTAGAGACGCCTGCATGGTGTACTGAAAATACATTATGCCACCTACCATGAGCAGACTGGCGATGACAATCATTACGTCACGATGCCGTCGGTTCAGCCCCCGCATAAGTGTCACAGTGAAGATCCCCATTATTGAGAGAGGGATCACAGGCAGAAGCAGAAACACCAGAACCGCAGACGCCCATCCCAGCACAGACAGGTCCACAAATTGCCTGTATCCTATGAGGGAGGGCACAAAGAGAATAAGTGCAGGGGCGTATTCGGTCAGCGTCACGTTAATGAACTTAGCCGCCAGAATGTGATATTCCTTGACCGGCAAAGGGACCAGAAGATCAAGGTCAGTCGAGAAGTAGAAAATAGAAATGAGCGCGAAGAACCCGAAAACAATGGCCAGAATCTGCACCATCAATATGGGCAGAGTGAGAGCCATGGCCGGCGCGGGACCCTGCGCCAGGGTGCGTCCCAGCAGGTACAGACCGCTGGCAAACGTCCCTCCACCGGCGATTATGGCGAAGAGAATCACCGCCGGTTCCCACAGGCGTTTCTTCTCCTTTATATAACGCACTTTCATGACCTGTAGTCCGAAGTAGTTTAACAGAGATACGCGAACCAGCGAAAAGAAAGGGCTCATTTCTCAGTCAACTCCAGGAATATGCTTTCCAGGGTGCGTGTTTCGGCCGCATCCTTGCGCAGCTCAGCCATGTTGCCCGACGCTATGAGATGACCTTCTTTGATAATGCCTACGCGGTGGCAAAGGCGTTCTGCCACATCCAATATGTGAGTGGAGAAGAAAACGGTGTTGCCTCTCTTGCAGTGTTCGTTCATAAGTTCCTTAAACAAGTGAGCCGAACGAGGATCCAGTCCGACCATGGGTTCGTCAAGAATCAGCAACGAAGGATCATGGACCAGGGCAGCGGTAAGGGCCAGCTTCTGCTTCATGCCATGGGAGAAACTGCCGATCAAGTCTCCCACCGCGTTTTGAAGTTCGAACATCTCGAGCATCCTCAATATGCGCAGTCTCCTCGTAACGCTATCTACCCTGTAGACATCGGCGATGAAATTGAGATACTCCAGGCCTGTCAACTTGTCGTAGAGGTCGGGATTGTCGGGCACGTAACCGATGCTTTGCTTTACCGAGAGCGCGTCCTTAAGAGTATCTCGGCCCTGCACAGTTATGGATCCCTGGTCCTGTCGCAACAAACCCACAATCATCTTGATCGTGGTAGTCTTGCCTGATCCGTTAGGACCAAGAAAACCAAAGATTTCCCCAGGAAGCACCTCAAGGTTAAGGCCGTCTACAGCTTTGACCTTTCCCTTCTGGTATGATTTCGACACGTTCTGTATTGTCAACATAGTAAAATTCCACCTCCGTGCAGTACTACGATGTATCAAGTACACTGTTCCTCCCAAATATATCACTAATCACGATATTTTTTTCATGCCACGGCAGGGTTTTGCCACCCCATGGCTAATTAGAGAGAGCGGTAAGAGAAGCTGAAGGGGTAGATTACGCTGTGATAAGACAAGCTGTTTTGGCAGACATACCTGACATTCTTGCAGTAGCACACATCGCCTGGGAAAACACCTATAGTGAGATCATGAAGCCGGAAACTCGCCGGCAGTTTCTCGAGGAGTTTTACACGCCTGAGGCTCTCGGCAAGGCCTTAGGGGTCCGGCCGGGAGGAATCTGGGTGGCGGAAGAAGCCGATGCGGTTATCGGGTTTGCACAGGTTGTGCCCATGATCGGCAAGCCAGGCGTGGAACTTACACGCCTTTATGTCCTGCCTGAGAAACAACGCGCCGGGGTGGGACAAGCTCTGCTCAACCATGTGCAGGCTCACTTTTCTGGTCAGCCGCTTTGGGCGCTGGTGGAAAAGGACGATGTCAACTCGGTTACCTTTTTCACCAAGAATCGCTTTGACAAAAGGCGCATTGTTTCGCTGAACCTGTATGGAGAAGAGTTAAAATTCATCGAGTTTCGTCGCGGTGCCGGCAAATAGGTGAAATACGATGGGGGTAAGTCCCGTGCGCAGGACGGCTCTAGTTGTGCTCTTTATCCTGCTTCTGGCCTTTGTGGCGGCATGCTCTCCCCGAGGCCTGGAAACGCAAAGCACAATCGTCCGCAAAGAGATTAAGGACGGCAATCAGTACTATTTTTATGTTACCTATGAAGCCGTAATCGACGGTATCCCAGGGACCTTCGAGGCTTCTATAAAACTCCCGGGCAGAGCAGAATACGAACGCTACAACATGGGGGACAAATACGTGTTTTGGCGACCCGCACCAAAATAGGCTGTGCAATACCTCGCAGGTATGGCACAGCCTGTTTTTGTGCTAAGCGCGGGGGAGATGTTAGCTCTTAGCTCTTGGCTGTTGGCAGTCAGGAACTAAGACGGAACGACCTCCGTTTCCATCGTTCTACGAAGAGCCAAGAGCCAGGAGCCAAGAGCCGTATTACCGTCACTCTACCAAGCGCCAGGTGCTCCGGGACAAAGCCCTTAGACCACATTCACATAAAGGTGCTGTTTCTTGCCTTTGCGCAAGCCAAGCCGCCCATCGATTACGTCAGCGGCGGTCACCGACTGATCCCCGCTTTCGACGCGCACGTCATTCAGATACAAACCGCCACCCTGTATCAGCCTGCGGGCTTCACCCTTGCTACCGGCAAAGCTCACGGCTACCATCAGGTCAACTATGCTTAGACCATTGTCCAGCAGCTTGGCATCGATGTCAGCCTGGGGCACGGCTTCCGCTTCTCCGCCGCCTCCAAACAGAGCTTCGGCCGCAGCCTGGGCTCTGCCGGCTTCATCCTGACCGTGGACCAGTTTGGTGACTTCAAAGGCAAGTATTTTTTTGGCTTCATTAATTTCGCGGTCCTTGAGCGCTCCCAGCCTGCGAACCTCATCCATGGGCAAGAACGTGAAAATAGCCAGAAAACGCTCTACATCAAGATCGTGCGTATTGCGCCAATACTGATAGAAATCAAAAGGAGATGTTCTTTGAGGGTCGAGCCACACGGCGCCAGCTTCGGTCTTGCCCATTTTGCCGCCGCTGCTGGTGACCAGCAGTGGGAAGGTCAGGCCAAAGGCAGGAGCCCTTTCCACGCGCCTGACCAGGTCAGCCCCGGACAGGATGTTTGACCACTGATCGTCTCCGCCCATCTGAAGCTTGCAACCGTGTGTCCTGTAGAGCTCCAGAAAGTCATAGGACTGAAGTAGCATATAGTTAAACTCGATGAAGGACAGACCTTTTTCCATCCGGCCCTTATAGCATTCCGCAGTCAGCATGCGGTTGACAGAAAAGTGGACCCCTACTTCGCGCAGAAACTCGATGTAGTTGAGCTTGGTGAGCCACTCGGCATTGTCAAGAACAAGAGCCTTGCCGGCAGAAAAATCTAGAAAACGTCCGAGTTGCGCCTTGAGTCCGTTCAGGTTCTCCGTGATTTGCTCCCGTGTAAGCATCTGGCGCATTTCGGTCTTGCCGCTGGGGTCGCCAATCAAAGCAGTGCCTCCGCCGACTATGGCTATCGGGCGGTGCCCGTGCCGCTGCAGGTGCGCCAGGGCCATTACAGCAACGGTATGCCCTACGTGCAGGCTATCTGCCGTTGGATCAAATCCCACATATGCGGTAATCTTCTCGTTGTTCAGCAGTTCTCTCAGAGGCTCAAGGTGCGTGGCCTGCTTGACAAATCCGCGCTCCTCAAGAATGTTTAGCACGTTAGCCACCGGTATCACTTCTTTCGGTTTTTCCGTAATGTTATCATATGGTGTATAGGTTCAGCAACGCACCAACGGTGCCCGGTTCGACTGAGGTGGAGCGTTATGCTATAATCGCGTTAATTGGGAGGAGTGTGGTCATATGAAAGACGCCATCCTGTTTGTGGTTACCGGTCCGTCAGGCTCCGGCAAGGGCACAGTTATGCATGCCATAACTGACACCTTTGCCGACATCAGTAAGGTCGCCACTTTTACCACCAGACCGCCGCGTCCCGGAGAGCAGCCTGGCTACGACTACAATTTTGTCTCGCATGAGGAGTTCCTGCAGAAAGTGGCCGACGGTGCGATAGCTGAACACGAGAGGGTGTATAACGATCATCTCTATGGTTCGCCCAGCTTTGATCCTGGCAAGGGACCTGACCGGCTTATGGAACTGGACTACAAAGGCATGTTCAAGTATGAAAAGATAACACGCAACCTGGTCAGTATTTTTATCGCTCCTCCGTCAATTGACGAGTTGCGCAGGAGAATCACGCTCCGGGCTAACGAAGTGAATTTGGACAACCGCATCCGAAACGCCGTCGAACAGTTGCAGTACGCTGAAGAGTATGACTACATCATTCTCAATGATTCGGCGGAACAGGCCTGTGCTGAAGCTATCGCCATAGTCAGAGCCGAAAAGTGCAAGCGCGACAAAGCGCAACGCGTCAAGCTAATTGAGCAGATGTGCCGCAGCGTTAACGCTTAGAGAACCAACAACAGACAGGTCGGGAATGCCCGGCCTGTCTGTTGTTTGGAGATTGTGCCTGGTTCTTGTTCCGCGAGCCTGGATTGACTCCGTAGCTCCCGTATTCACCAGGAACAAGGAACGAAGAATCAGGAACGCCATCTGTGCCAGCGTCGTCGACTAAACCAACTGCACTTCTTTGCGCAGGGTTCCGGCTCTGTGGCTGCATAGCTCAATCACAGCTGTGCTGTCAGCAGTCCTCACCGTGAAGCTGGCTCTGGCCGTGGACTTGGCGTGGGCACTGGCCACGTGCATATATCCCACCGCGGCATTGAGATATCCCTGCAGGAAGCCTACAGGTACCTCGTTTTTCCCCGACACCATGGTCAGGTCCTGGCCGCAAATGCGAACGATGTCCTGTTTGAGGCCCGCCACCTCCTTGCCCTTGTTGGTGATATTGGTGGGCAGATACCCGTTATTGTGCACTGACACATCGATGTGGTAAGTTTGGTCGCCCAAAGCCTGTACCTTTACCTCACCTATCTCAAGCTCGGGCAGCGCCGCTGAATGGGCGATAGCCCAAAGGGCGTTCTTGTGACACTCCTGGTGCAGCAGATGGCCGGGCGGGTTCTGGACCACGTACTTGGGCTCCCAACCCCCTATTTCCACTTTGCCCAGCTGCGGATGTTCAAACTCCTGCCAATCGATAAACCCCTTGCCGTACAGCTCGCGGTCATTCCAGGAAAGCAGCGCTACCTGCATGTCCTCCACCTTGCCGGGGTCAGTCACCTTCATGCACTCCACTGAATCAAGTCCGGCCCGCCCCAGGCGGTCCCACAGCTCCGAAGTGTAACCTATTAAGCCCAGGTGCTCATAAGCCCATTCGGGGAGAGTGGAGCGGTTGCTCGACTTAACATCGGGGTAACCTGTGAGGACCTTGCCCTGAGTGGCAATTTCCTTCATGGCTCTGAGATCTTCGGCGTCCATCTTGTCCTCCGTGTACTGATAGGGGTTGCGGAAGAAAAACCCGCCGGAGGTGTGGAATGATTGCAGGCAGCCGATGTTCTTATGGCTCACGATAAACTCAACCACTGCCCGGACTTCCGGTTCAGAGGTCGGGAAGGTGCCACCCGGTACAAATGATCTGTCCCAGTTAGACGGGAAGTTGCGGTTAAGGTCCAGACCCCAGGGGGTGCGGATGACGTCGAAGGGTTCACCATCATATTCGTTGATAGAACCCTCGGGATAAATGCGGTAG
>DDWC01000061.1 GCA_002345475.1 Firmicutes bacterium UBA2296 | reverse complement strand
GTATCGGCGGGACTGCTTTGGATCGGGGAGCCAGTCCAAATCCTCTGCCGCCTCTCAGCTCGCCCAGCGCGGCCTTGCTACGGGCCGAACTACTTTCTTTCAGTCAAGCCCCAGGCCGAAGCAGCATAGAGCTGGTGGTGACTCCAGCGGGCTATGGCAGGGTCAGAGTGTCGGCGCAGGAGCACGGGAACGCAGGAGTGACCGTGAGACTGGTGGTGGAGAACGCACAGGTAAAAGAGGCCATAGTGGCGCAGATTCCGCGTCTGGTCAATCTCCCCGGCAATGTGACAGTCGAGGTGAGGACCCGGGCCGAGGCGCAAGAGGCCGAATCCGGGAAGAACGAAGGGCGCAGCCGCGGAGGCCAGGATCAGCAACCGGAGCACCGGGCCAGAAACGAAGCAAAATTTGAAATGCAGGGGGTAAGTGATGCAAGTAGGTGACATTGGCGCAGTGCAGGCGGCACAGGCGAAGCAGACCACGGCACCCGGCAACGGGCTGGGCAAGGACGCTTTTCTGCAAATTCTCATGGCGCAAATGAGGCATCAGGACCCACTCAACCCTGCTGACGGCAGTGCCATGGTAGCCCAGTTGGCTCAGTTTGGCACTATGGAACAACTCCAGAACATCAATGAAAAGATTGAGGCGCTGTTCAATCTCAGCCTGCTCGGAGAGACGTCAGCCATGATTGGTAAAGACATAACCTACGTCTCCATGGACAGCAACATTCGCCAGGGCAGGGTGGAGTCGGTATTGTGGTACGGCACAGAAAGCCTGCTGCGCATAAACGGTGAACTTGTTCCCATAGGGGCAATATGTGAAATAGGAGTGGGTGAAGAGAATGCTTAGATCGCTGTTTTCCGCCATATCGGGCATGCGCAGTCAACAGACCAAACTCGACGTGGTGGGCAACAATATTGCCAACGTCAATACCACAGGTTTTAAGGGGAGCCGGGTCAAGTTTCAGGACATGCTCAGCCAGACCGTGCGCAGTGCCAGTGCCCCCATGGGAGGAAGGGCCGGAGTTAACCCCTCCCAGGTGGGTTTGGGAATGACCGTGGGCGGTATTGAAACGCTGCATACCCAGGGCAGTCTGCAGGCTACAGGCCGCGTTACGGACTTCGCCATCCAGGGCAGCGGGTACTTCATGGTAGCTGACGGGACACGCACCTATTACACGAGGGACGGCGGTTTTGCCCTGATGAACGGCAACCTGGTCAACGCCACCAATGGTTTGAAGCTGATGGGCTTCCAGGCTGATGCCAACGGCAACATCGACACCATGGGTCCACTGGGCCCCATAACCATACCTATTGGCGAGAAGGCCATTACGCGGCCGACCACCGAGATCGACCTGACAGGCAATCTCTCTAACGCCGCCACCACGCCCCATATTACCTTTGTCACGGTGTTTGATGCTCAGGGCGGTTCTCACGAACTGGAGATTGAGATGACGCCCCCTGTCGCTCCGGCGGTGAACACTTGGAGCTACGTGGTAAGGCAGAAGGATTCTGCTACCTCGCTGGGCGGCGGCACTATAGAGTTCGATGACTTCGGGAACTACAAAGCCCCGGCCACAGCCATGTCTCCCATAACTCTGACCCTCGCCAACACCGAGAATCTCAGCATTGATCTGGATTTCTCGCTGGTCAGTCAGGTGGCGGCGGAAACTACTGCGCTGGTTAAGCACCAGAACGGCTATCCGCCGGGAGAGCTGGTCACCTTCGGTGTGAGCAACACCGGTATCGTCACAGGAGTCTACTCTAACGGCCTGACCAGCGATCTTGGACAAATCACTCTGGCCTTCTTCAGTAACGCAGAAGGATTGCTGAAACTGGGAGGCAACCTCTTTGAGCTATCCTCCAGCTCCGGCATACCCCGGGTGGGGGCGCCGGGTGAAGAGGGTCGCGGCACCATCGAAAGCGGTATGCTGGAAATGTCCAACGTAGACCTGGCCTATGAGTTTGTCGAGATGATTTCCACCAGTCGCGCCTTTCAGGCTAATTCACGGGTAGTCAGTACCTCAGACGAAATGCTGCAGGAGTTAATTCATCTGAAACGATAGGGAGTGTGGCAGATGCAGAAGCCGGAGATGTATACCAGGGGAATAGTGGTTGTGGGAGTCCTGGCCGTGTTCATAGCGATGATCTCCGGCGGCAACGCCATGGTGTTCATAAACTGGGAATCCTTTTTGATCACCGTGTTGGGATCCTTCGCCGCGCTGATGATCAACTATTCGCTGGATGACGCTATGCAGGTGATGCGTGATGCCAGGACTCTGTTTAAGACCAAGGCCGCGGACCCCTATGAGACGATTGAGAGCTTCGGTGTGCTGGCCACGCGGGCCCGCCGCGAAGGTTTGCTGGTGCTCGAGGACGAGATACCTGAGCTGGAGCCCTTTCTGGGCAAAGGTTTGCAGATGATGATCGACGGATACGAGCCCGACGCAGTGCAAAACGTGCTGCAGAGAGAGATCGGTCAACTGGAAGCTCAGCATGGCACAGGGGTGGCTCTGCTGACCACCTGGTCCGGGCTGGCCCCCGGCTTTGGCATGATTGGCACTCTGGTGGGCCTGGTGAAGATGCTGGCCAACCTGGACGATCCTTCGACCATCGGCCCGGCCATGGCTATTGCCCTGGTGACAACTCTTTACGGGGCGCTGATGGCCAACTTCCTGCTTACACCGCTGGCCGGAAAAGTGAGTCATGAGAGTCAGCGTTCGGTGCTGTACCGGGAGATGATTGTAGAAGGGCTGACGGCCTTGCAGGCCGGCACTAACCCGCGGGTCATCGAGAGGCGCCTGCAGGCCTTTGTGGTCTCGGCTAAGCGGGAGCGCCGGGAGGTTGTGGCGGATGCAGCAGACGATTAGAAAGAAGCGCAAGCGCCCCGACGCGACCAACTGGCTGACAACCTACTCCGACATGGTGACCTTGCTGCTTTGTTTCTTCATCCTGCTCTATTCCTTTTCAGCCCTTGATGTGGAGAAGTTCCGCCAGTTTGTGGCTTCATTCCAGGGGCAGGGTATTCTGGACCGGGGCAGCACGCCGCTGGACGAGGATACCCTGCCGCCGCCGGCGGACAATGAGGACCCTTCCGACATCGAAGGACCTTTCTGGGATGACCTGGGGAGTATGATCGGCTACATCAAGGATTTCCTGGAGAAGCACGAAATTGACGGAGTCGTGCACGTGTATCGCGAAGAGCGCGGCGTACTCATCGAGTTAAGGGATCATGTTCTCTTTGACTCCAGCCGTGCTGATATTCGCCGCGAGGGCGTGGTGCTACTGGACACGCTGACACTTCTCTTTGAAGAAATGCCCAATAGCATTACTGTGGAAGGGCATACCGACAACATACCGATTAATACCGTGGAGTTCCCAAGTAACTGGGAGCTTTCCTCCGCTCGTGCTTCACGGGTAGTCCGCTACTTTACAGAGATTAAAGGACTCGAACCAACGCGATTTGCGGCCGCGGGATACGGCGAGTATCATCCGGTGGAGAGCAATCTCACGGCAGAGGGCCGTAGCAGAAACAGACGCGTGGTGTTAGTGATACGGGAGTTCTAGATTGTGAGGGCATATGAATAGGAAACTTGTCGTAATAGTCATTCCCATCGTGGTGTTGCTGATCATCGCCGCTGTACTCTGGGGCCGTCCGGTCTATCAGAGGGTGGTAAAGCTGCTGGGGATGGAGCCCAAGCTGATGCAGACACAACTGGCCGAGTTCACCGTTAACCTGCAGGATCCGGGAATGCGCCGATACTTGCGCACGCGCCTGGTTCTCGAGCACTACTCCGAGCGCAAGTTGATCAAGGAGATTGTCTCCAGCGACCCGATAATCCGGGATGCCATCATCGACGTACTCAGCTCCAAGAGCGTCGCAGAAATTTCCTCCCCGGAAGACACCGATAGACTGCGCGGCGAGCTGATTGAAATCATCAATTCTATCCTGACTCAGGGTGAGATCACCAACATCTTTTTCGTAGAACGCATCATACAGTGAGGTGCCAATAGTGCCGGAATCAAACTACTTTGTATCGCTACTCCGCGGGATGATTTCACTGGCCGCCGTTTTTGGCCTCCTGTTTGGACTTCGCCAATGGTTGCTGCGCAGCCGCGATCTGTCGCCACAGGTGGCCCACGAGCCACTGCTTAAGCTCAGAGAGAGGGTGAATCTGGGACCAAAGAGCCAGGCTCTCCTTGTGCAAGCCGGCGAACAGAACTTCCTGGTGGTTACCACAGATCAGGGTGTCACCCTCAGGGAACTCAATGAGCTACCCCCGGCTGTGGTCCGTGAGGAGGTGGCATCGCCCCAGTTCGCCTCTTCGCTGCGCGAGGCCATGAGTCTCTGGCGCCGGGGAGGGAGCAAGTAATGCCGATACCCAGCATTGAGTTTACGGTGGGCGGTACCGGGGCTCCCTTGGAGGTAGTGGAGAGCGTACGTCTGCTGGTAATGTTGACCATTCTCAGTCTGGTCCCGGCCATACTCATCATGGTCACTTCCTTTACCCGCATAGTGGTGGTGCTGTCCTTTGTGCGCAACGCCATTTCCACAAACGCTATACCGCCTAATCAGGTCGTGGTGGCGCTGGCGCTCTTTATCACTTTGTTTGTCATGGCACCGACGTTTCGGGTATTGCAGGCCGAGGTGATCACCCCATACATGGAGGGGGAACTCACCCAGGACGAGGCTCTGGAGGGCGCCCGGGGCCCCATCAGCCAGTTCATGTTGCGCTACACACGGGAGAACGATCTGGCACTTTTTATCAACGCTTCGGGTGGCGAAAGACCGGATTCTCCGGCAGATGTTCCTTTGACGGTGTTAATACCTGCTTTCATGATCAGCGAGCTGAAGACGGCTTTTCAGATGGGCATAATGCTTTTTGTCCCCTTCCTGGTCATCGATATGGTGGTTGCCAGTACTTTGCTTTCCATGGGCATGTTCATGCTCCCGCCGGGAACGGTGTCTCTGCCCTTTAAGTTGTTGCTTTTCGTTCTGGCAGATGGCTGGCATCTGGTGGTTAAATCGATTCTCGAAAGCTTTTAGGAGGTAGGGAGCATGAGTGAAGGTTCGGTCATACATTTGGCCCGTGAGGCCATAGCCCTGGTTCTGCTCCTGGCCGGTCCGCTGTTGGCGGTCAGCCTGGGTGTGGGACTGATGGTCTCGGTATTTCAGGCAGCCACGCAAATTCAGGAGCAAACCCTGACCTTTGTGCCAAAACTGCTGGCCATCCTGGCTACCCTGTTACTGCTGGGCAGCTGGATGATGAACACGATGTTATCCTTTACCGTCAACCATCTCTCGGGTCTGGGAAGGTTTCTGCGATGAACCTGCCGGACGTATGGCTGACTCTGATCCTGATCCTGGCCCGGGTACTCTCTTTCCTCACCACTGCTCCGGTGGTTAACCGACGCAATGTGCCGGCTCTGGCCAAGATTGGCTTGGGATTCTATATGAGTCTGCTAGTGCTCTCGCGGGTGCCTGATGTTACCGGTTACGAAACCGCTGGGTTTATCTTCGCTCTAGTCGCCGAGGTGGCGGTGGGTCTGGCGGCGGGAGTCCTGACGGACTGGCTGTTTATGAGCTTGACCATGGGCGGACAGCTCATGGACCAACAGGCGGGTTTTGGCACCGCGGCGATATTTGACCCCAGCATGAGCCTGCAACTCTCACTGCTCTCTACGCTGCTGCTCTATCTGGCGCTTTTCCTGATGTTGCAACTCAACGCCCACCACGTACTGATCATGGGAGTGGTGCGCAGCTTCGAGGTAATACCGCCGGGGCAGGCCACAGTCAGCACTTCTTTGCTTCCCCTGGCCCTGCGCACAATTACGGCGGCTTTTGGCCTCTTTATGCGGGTGGCAGCGCCGGTGGTGGCGGTGGTTATGCTGACCGACATTACCCTGGGCATGGTGGGTCGGACAGTCCCTCAGTTGAACGTCCTGATGCTGGGCTTGCCGGTTAAGGCCGCAACGGCCATGCTGGTTTTTGCCGCGGTCAGTCCGGCCCTGCTCGGCATAGGAGATAGCTTGGTGACTGAGATTGAGCTGGGTCTGCTGGGCTGGATCGAGGTAATGGGACCTTGAGCATGCAGAACTCGTCGCAGGACAAAACGGAACAAGCCACGCCAAAACGTCTGGCGGATGCTCGCAAGAAGGGACAAATCGCCAAGAGCAGTGACATCACTTCGGCCATGAGCTTCCTGGGGCTGCTGCTGGTATTCTCCTTCACGGCTCCCACAATGGTGGAGATAGCCAGGGCCTTTGTGGCCGAGTCGATCGGCAACATACATCGCATTCAGTCCTTCGACAGTTTTCAGGGCTCGTTATGGGTAAACGCCCTGGGCCGTTTCGCCAGCCTCATCTGGCCGCTCCTGACCACCGGCGTCCTGGTGGGCGTGGCGGCAAATATCGCGCAGGTGGGCTTCGCCGCCAGCCTGGAACCCCTGAAACCAGATTTGAGCAGGATTAATCCCGCCGAAGGTCTCAAACGCATGTTTTCATCGCGGGCCATGTTTGACCTGGCCAAGGCGCTGCTCAAGCTCACGCTTATCGCATTTGCCGCCTACAGCGGCATAAGGGGACAAATTGACCGCTTGTTGTTGCTAGGCTACGTGGAAGGGTACCAGGTATTTGTCATCACCGGTGAGGTCATCTATGCAGTAGCTTTACGAGTGGCCCTGACGTATCTGTTCATCGGCGTCATAGATCTGGTGCATGAGAAGTTTAAGTTTCGCAAACAAATGCGGATGAGCAAACAGGAAGTGAAAGAGGAGCACAAGCAGATGGAGGGCGATCCACAATTAAAGGCCCGCCTGAGAGAGAAACAGCGGGCTATCGCCACCCAGCGCATGTTCGACGCTATACCGGGAGCCACCGTGCTGGTAACAAATCCGACGCACTTTGCCATTGCCCTCAAGTACGAAGCTGGCCAGGAAATGGCTCCCCAGGTGGTCGCCAAGGCGCAGGATTATCTGGCTCTGCGCATGATTGAAAAAGCGCGGGAGCACAAGGTGCCCGTGGTGCGGCAGGTAGAACTGGCGCGGGCGCTTTACAAACAGGTCGAGGTTGGCAACGAGATTCCTGTCTTGCTATACCGCACTGTGGCCGAAGTTCTTGCGGAGGTATTCGCTGAGAAGAACGAAAGAAAGGGGACGATTTGACTGCCATGCTTTCACTACTGAAGAACAAAGATGTCATCATAGCGTCCCTGGTCGTAGGCATTGTCCTCGTTATTATTATCCCACTCACTCCCGGCGTCATGGACTTCCTGCTCATTGTCAACCTGAGCCTCAGTCTGGTAATCTTTCTCACTACACTCTTTACTACAAACACTTTGCAACTGTCTGTATTCCCAACCCTCCTGCTGGTAACTACCCTGTTTCGACTGGCCCTCAACGTGCGCTCCACAACGCTAATACTCGGTCAGGGGGGAGCTGGGGACGTCATTGCAGCTTTTGGCGGCTTTGTCATAGGCGGCAATTATGTGGTCGGCTTTGTGGTCTTTATCATCGTCACCGTCATTCAGTTTGTGGTCATTACCAATGGCGCCGGCAGGGTGGCAGAAGTGGCCGCCAGGTTCACTCTGGATGCCATGCCAGGCAAGCAGATGGCGGTTGACGCCGATCTGAACACCGGGTTGATAACCGAAGGGGAGGCTCGCGAAAGACGCCGCACGCTGCAGCGCGAGGCAGACTTCTTCGGGGCCATGGACGGCGCCAGCAAGTTCGTCAAAGGCGACGCCATTGCGGGCATAGTGATTACACTGGTCAATATCCTGGCTGGCCTGGTGGTAGGCATGGTGCAATTGGGAATGCCGGCCATGGTGGCGGTGCAACGCTATGTCCTGCTGACAGTGGGGGACGGTCTGGTAAGCCAGTTGCCGGCCCTTCTCATCTCGACAGCCACAGGTATCCTGGTGACTCGCTCTGGTAGCGACAGCAGTTTTGGACAGGACTTCGTAGGGCAGCTTTTCTCTTTGCCCAAGGCCCTTGGCTTGACCGCGGTGGTTCTGTTTGGGCTCGGACTGGTCCCCGCACTGCCCTTCATCCCTTTCGCCGCCATGGCTTCGGCGGCGGGCTACGCCACCTACACCTTGATTACGGAGGAACGCTCCGAAGTTGCGGAAGAGACCGCGTCGCCGATATCTTTGCCCCTGGAACCGGAAGACGTGCTGTCTCTGATATCCAGCGAACAGCTGGAGATAGAGATTGGTTTCGGATTGGTGCGACTGACCGACGGGGCTCAGGGCGGCGATTTGATGGAACGGCTCACCGCTGTGCGCCGCCGTCTGATACTGGAGTACGGCCTCTACATTCGCCCCATACGCATCAGGGACAACTTGCAGCTTAAGCCGGGGGAATACGTTTTCAAGGTTCGCGGGCATCAGGTGGCAAAGGGGGAACTGATGACATCCAGCTACCTGGCTATGGATTATACCGGTTCGGGAGTGGATCTGCCCGGTGTAGAGACCGTTGAGCCTACCTTCAACCTCCCGGCCAAATGGGTCAGCGAGGATAACCGGGAGCAGGCAGAGCTGCTGGGCTATACAGTGGTGGATCCCACTACAGTACTGGTTACCCACCTGACAGAGACCATTAAGCGCCACGGGCACGAACTACTGGGGCGCCAGGAGGTCAAGGAAATTATAGACAAGCTTAAAGAGCAGCACCCAGCTGTAATTGAGGAGTTGTCTGGTGAGAGCATTACCGTGGGCGATATTCAGAAGGTTCTGCAGGGTTTGCTGGCAGAGGGCATTCCCATCAAGGATCTGGCCGTCATCTTCGAAGCCATAGCCGACAACATAAGATTATCTAAGGAAGCAGATTTTCTCCTGGAGCGTGTAAGGCAGTCGCTAAGTCGTGCCATCAGCCACATCTTCGCCGACGACTACGTAATCCACGCG
>DDWC01000197.1 GCA_002345475.1 Firmicutes bacterium UBA2296 | reverse complement strand
CTTGCCGCTGGTCTGCTGCGGGAAGGCCTTCTGTACGCGCGGATAGAAAAACTGCGAGAAGCCTCGGGAACGCCCCACGATGTTTTCCCAGGTTCGCGACTGGGATTCATGAGCTCCCGATGACGCTCCTTCGATTAAAGGGGTTCGGCGATACTTCACCGGTATTCCCTGCATGTAGTGGCCGTGCCCTGCTTCATGCAAAAAGGCAAAGAAAGAAGGCCCAAAATCGTCCGGTTTGATACGGGTGGTGATGCGAACGTCATTCGGGCTGAAGGTAGTGGAAAAGGGGTGGACGGACTTGTCGGCGCGGCCTTCGTCAAGTTTGAAGTAGATAGCTTTGACGCCTTCGATACCCAGATCCCACTGTTCCTGCGGGTCGTAATACTGGCGCAGCATAGCGTCGCGGCCGGTCTCCCCGGTATCGGCGATGGCCTTGACCAGAGGAACCAGTGCCTCACGGAGTTCGGCGAACAGGACGTCCACGTCGTTTACGTTCATGCCTGGTTCTTGCCAGTCAACCATGGGGTCGAGAGGGTGATCGGTGTAACCTAGGGAATCGGCCACCGCACGGCTTACCTCATACACTTCCTCCAGGGCGGGCCTGAACACAGCAAAATCCTTCTCTTCGCGGGATTTTAGCCAAGTGATGAAAGCTCTGGAGCGGACGTCGGACATGCGGTCCACCAGCTCGGCGCTGATCTTTGTGGACTTGTCATATTCGCGTTTGGCTACCTTGACGATAGCAGCCTCGTCGCTGTCGGCCGGCAAGCCTTCCGCCCAGGGCAAGAGCTTCTCGATGGCATCTCCCAGTTCCTTGCTGGTCATGCGGGCATGGGTAAGACGAGCCAGGGTGGCCATGTGGTCGGCCCGGGCAGACGCACCGGACTTTGGCATCTGCGTTTGTTCGTCCCAATGCAGGACCGAACTGACGGAATTAAGGTCGTCAATCTCGGCCCACAGCTTAAGCAGTTTGTCATATTCCTGCGGGGCGTTAGTATGGTGAGTCAAACTGATCCCTCCTCGTATTGTGTTGCCATATATACTTCGACACGGTAAAGCGCATCCCTTTCGCTGAGCATTCAGCGCTCAGCACTCGGCAACCAGCACTCAGCAACCAGCAGAGGACCCATGGGGTCGCCGCTACGCCTGGCCGTAACCGAAGTGGCTGTCAGCGCTTAGCTCTTTGCTCTTGCCATGGGAACGACGGGGAGACGTCGATGCTGTCGTATTCCCTTCGTGGCCTCTCCGCTCCAGCTGAGTGCTGAGTGCTGAGCGGTGGTTGCTGAGTGCTCGTCCCTCCTCCCGGCTGTCGGCTGATCTCCCCTTGACTTGGCGCCGCTTTCGGGTATAGTAATCGTATGACAAAGGCAAAGATGGGGAGCTAGTAGTCGTTTGGCGGATCCAAGAGAGCCGGGGCAGGTGCGAACCCGGTATCGCTGCGAATGACGAAGAGGCCCCAGAGCCGCAGGCTGAACTACACAGAGTAGGCCTGGCCGGATCCCGACCGTTAACGCGGGGCAGGAGCAATCCTGCGATTTGAGAAGGCACGGCGTGGGCTGTTGCCATAGGGTGGTACCGTGGGCTTTTGGCTCACCCCTAAAGTGGGGTGAGCTTTTTGTATCCCAAATACCTACCCGCATAGGATAACGAGGAGGAGATAGATGTGAACAACAAACCGGTACGGGTGCGCATTGCACCGAGCCCCACCGGAGATGCTCATGTGGGGCATGCCCGGACAGCCCTCTATGACTATCTATTCGCCCGTCAGAAAGGCGGAGTCTTTGTTCTACGGATTGATGACACAGACACCGCCCGCAATACCCTGACCTCCGAGGAAGGGGTGATAAGGGGGCTCAGGTGGCTGGGTCTTAACTGGGACGAGGGCCCCGACGTAGGAGGCGACTATGCGCCATACCGACAGAGCGAGAGGTCTGATACCTACCACAAGCATGTTGACCTGCTTATGCAGGAGGGCAAGGCTTACCATTGCTTTTGCACTCCCGAGGAGCTTGAGGCAGAGCGCAAGGCCCAGACAGATGCCAAGGAAGACCCTCGCTACAGCGGCAAGTGCCGTATGCTCTCGAACCAGGAGCGAGAAGATCATTTGGCCGCCGGCCGCGCTCCTACGGTGCGCCTCAAAGTGCCTGGAGGGGTCGTCGGCTTTAACGACCTGGTCCGAGGCTGGATAGAGTGGGATACCAACTTGATGGGAGATTTTATCATCCTCAAGTCTTCAGGCATACCGGTATACAATTTTGCCACAGTTATCGATGACCACCTGATGGATATTAGCCATGTAACCCGAGGTGCTGAACATATCGCCAACACTTTTTCGCAAATTCTCATCTACCAGGCCCTAGGATGGGAACTCCCTGAGTTCGCTCATTTCAGCATTATGCTCAATGAAGATCGCACCAAAATGAGCAAACGCAAGGGGGCCACTTTCATCGGACAGTATGCCGACATGGGGTATCTGCCTGAGGCCATGCTCAATTTCCTGGCCTTTCTGGGATGGAGTCCTGGCACCACGGAGGACGAGATCTACACCCTTGAACAGCTGATATCTGAGTTCTCCCTGGAACGGTGCACATCTTCCAATGCTGTTTTCGATATCAAAAAGCTGGACTGGATCAACGCCAAATGGATCCGCCGTCTCGCGCCCGCTGATGTTGCAGAGCGCATGGTTCCCTTCCTGCAACGAGCCGGCATGCTTGCAAATGCGCCGGATATGCGAAAGTTAGAGAAAATTGCGATTCTCATCCAGGAGCGCCTGCATCGCCTGGACGAAGCCCCTGCTTTGTGTTCTTTCTTCCTCAGCGACCCCGAAGTGCCTGCGCAGGAGCTTAGCGAGGTTCTGGCCCAGGTGGACGGCAAGGCTGGCCTCACCGAAGTAGCGCGGGTACTGGCCACTGTGGACTGGGATGAGCCGGCTATCGAGGAGAACCTGAGAGGGCTGCAAAAGGACCTTGGCTGGAGCACGAAAGTATACTTTATGAGCCTGCGCCTGGCGGTGCTGGGCAGCAAGGTGTCGCCGCCGCTCTTTGGCAGCATTGAAGTGATTGGCCGGGACAACTCTATCGCCCGCATCAATCGGGCAATCAACTCGCTATAATTTACCCGCACACCCGGGCCATTGCTCCGGGTGTTTGCTTGTTTAAATAGCGGTGTCCGGCGGTTGTGTCTCAGTGGTGGTCTCCCTCCCTGTAGACTAAGCAAAACCCCAAAGACAAAAAACGCCAATGATTACCGCGAGTCAAGGTCTCGCCGCTACGAACTTTAAGTGACCAGGGAACGAGCCACGAGGAAAGCTCTCCGGCGTCGTTCCTACAGTGGTCTCGGTGTTCCCAGGGTCTGGTGCCAGTGGTGGGTGTCCCCCTCCCCTATCAGAGCTAGTCAGGTCCTATCAGTCTCATTAGATCCTATCAGGTTGTCGCATCTTCCTACCAAGCGCTATGTGCCCACATGCAGGGATTTACCCATGCCCTGCAGAAGATATGCGCGAGGTGATGTCAGTGGAATACAAGACTTCAGACCTGCCGGGAATCGGCAAGAGGCACTCGTATATTACGTCCAAGGGAGAGCAAATAGTGGTCATCACCCATGTCCACGGACACCGTGAACTGTACCACTTTGCTGATCCCGATGACGACGAGCCAGATTTCGCGTTGCATCTAAGTGACGAGGAAGCCCGCCAGTTAGGCGCAATTTTCCTCGGAGTTGACTATCAGCCGGTCAGTGACGACCGCATGCAGATAATTCTTGAAGGTATACGCATGGAGTGGGTCCCCATTAAACCGAGCAGCTGTCTGGTAGATAGCAGCATAGCTGATTCACAGATCCGCAAGCGAACCGGCGCAACCATAATTGGCATAAAACGTGGCAAAGACATCGTGGGTAGCCCCGGCGCCGACGAAGTTTTAAGGTCTGGCGACCTGCTACTGGTCATTGGCGGCAAGGACCCGGTAAACTCTTTGCGCAATCTATGTTTGCCCCGGTAAGGGGGGTGCGCAGATGAGCGGTGTTCCTTTTCTGATGGCCGTTGGCGCCGTCCTCATCGCCTTCTTCGCAATTAGCTTCGTGGCTCAGCGCTTTAGAGTTCCCTCAGTGCTGGCCTTTATATTGATTGGCCTGGTAGCTTCTCCCTTTGTTTCAGGCTCAGACTACCTGTCCCGGGCCGCCGAACTGGGCATTGCCTTGCTCTTCTTCGTCAGGGGGCTGGAATTTCCGCTATCCCGCATGCTCTCCCTTTCCAAACGTGTTGCAGCCGGGGGCCTGGTGGACATTCTCGTCAACCTGGGAGGTACCATGGGCCTGGCCCTGCTACTGGGGTTCCCGCCCATTTCAGCCTTCTTCCTCGGCTCTATCGCCTATGCCACCAGTTCGTCCATTACCGCCAAACTCATCGAAGAGCGCAAACGTACCGCCAACCCTGAAACGGAATATCTGCTCGGGGTCCTGATCTTCGAAGACTTGCTGGCGCCCATTCTCATAATGCTGTTGGCCGGAATAGGTTCGGGGGCAGATCTGTCACCTGTGCTGTTCGTTTCGTTACTTATGCGGGTCCTACTCCTGACCGTGGGGGCTATTCTGCTTGGAACCTATGGTTTCAGGCGGCTGGGCTCCTTTGTCTCGTCACACATCGAGCGCGACTTTATGCCGCTGCTTATTGTGGGAATAGCCCTGCTATACGCCGGGATTGCCATCAGGCTGGGTTTCTCGGAGGCCTTGGGTGCTTTCCTGGCAGGTGTTATGCTTTCTGAGACGGGCCGCTCATCAGAGCTTAACCACCTGCTCTTCCCCATACGGGACGCGACTTTGCCTTTCTTCTTTTTCTATTTCGGG
>DDWC01000163.1 GCA_002345475.1 Firmicutes bacterium UBA2296 | reverse complement strand
GTGTTGCTGAGTAACGCCGCGGTGATGAGTGCTGAGACAATGGTCATGGCATTGGTGATGCAGAAAACCAGCCACCAGCGTCTCTTGTGGCCGGCCTTGCCCGCCGCCCAGATGATTCCCACCGTACTGGCGGAAATAGCTCCGGCCAGAGCAGTAGCCAGACGGGTTGCCAGGCTAAACATCGGCACGAGAGAAAGCAGCGTTACGAGCAAAACGGCACTCGTACCTAAGAGAACTAGCGCCGATGGCAGACCGAGCATGGCTGCCAGCAGGACTACAATAGCGCCAACTCCAAGAGTCAGCAGGGCTACAGGCAGCCGTCCGGGGTAGAAGTCAGCCAGCGGCTCGGCCAGGCCCACGCTGTAACCGTCAGCGGCTAGGGCCTTAACTACGCCTCGGATGTAGTCCGCATTCTGTTCCATACTTAAGTCGTAGAAGGGTCGGGCCAGAAAGGCTTTGGTGTTAAACTCGCGAATACTCATCTGCCAACGGTAAGTCATACTGAGCGGGTTGATGTGGGGCGCATCGGTCTCGCGACGTGAGATGCGGAAAGTGCGCACTGCCGGGAGCCCGCGATCGATCACCAGGGTCTGGGCGGGGGAGGGCATGTACCCGCGGAAGGTCGCACTGTCGCCCAGCAAAAGAACAACCTTGCCGTCAAGGTCAGGCCATAGGACAAACTCTATGGGGGTGTCCGTATCGGGGAAGCATACCGCCACGGCGTCCGACGTGTCGTAAGCCATAGAGTCTGCAGGGAGCATTTCGCCGCCGAATAGAAGCACGATGGCTAACCCGCTTTGGGTAACCAGATCGCGCAGGTGGGCGTCGTCATAGGGCACCAGTACAGCAAACAACCCGGCTTCGCGCAGGGCCAGCAAGTATTCAGCCGGCTCTACCTCAAGCATGGCGGAGTGTTCCAGGATGTCTGGTCCGTCCATAACCAGGGAGATGGCACGATTCCCTGCCTCGATGCCGGGGCGCATCGTCAGCACGTATCCCGCGCTGAGCAAAACGGCGAGGAGCAGCGCCGACGCGACGGTTCTCTTAAGCAAGGTCAATCCTCCTGTGTCACCATATGGTATACGGCATCGATAATCTCTTTGTCGACGGTCTCCATAAACTTGCGGGCGAAAAGCAGAGGCGATGCGCGGAGAGAGTCGAGGTCGTCCAGACGAAAGACATAAGGCTGACCGCGTTCCCAGTCTATGTACCGCCGGGTGGCAGCCGCGGGATGCTCCAGAGAGTAAATGTGATCCCTAAAGGGCGAGTTGTAAAGGATAGTCTGTACGAAGAATTCCGAAGGACAGTAACTGCCAAAGAAACTGCGGCGAAAGGACGGCTCGCCTGCCAGCAGGTGCAGGGCAGCCTCATGAGTAATGCTGAACCAGTCCCAGCCCTTTTTCACAGTGCCGGCGAATCCGGCCATGCGATTTATCCCAAGCAGTTTCTGCGCAACCAGACCCAGACGATTGGCCAGTCTGGCGGAGCGCGCCAAGGCCAGATTGCGGTGTTTATAGTAGTTCTGCAGTATGTGTCTTTGCTCCACCATGTCCGGAGGAAAGAAACTGGAAAAACCGACGAACTCCTGGCCCCGGTGCGCCGCAAAGAAGGCGTCAATCTCCCGCAGGGGCTTAATGGGCAGGTCGGCTCCGGATAGCATGTGGTAGTAGTCGTGCGTGGTCTTGGTCGCGGCCCGCAGCAGGCTGACGATGCCTTCGACCTGGGTGTAAGTATAGGGGAATACCCTGACCCTCTCTGCAAAGGACATGGTGGCGCTCTTGAGCAGGCCGGCCCAGAAATCCTGGTCAAAGTCCGGCACGCTTTGATTGATATGCAGATAGATGTCGTTATTTGGCTGATCCAGCAGGCGCAGAAGCTTCTCGAGGTTATAGAAGTTGTCGTGCGCCATGATCATGTAGGCGTGACGCAAAGACGGGCCTCCTTCAGGCAAAATAGTGCCGGATCTGTTGTTCCATCACTTGGCCGACATCCTCCCCGGCCAGGTAGGCCTTAGTCCATTCCACCGTGGCCGAAACCGCGTCTCCCACATGCCAGCGCGATCGCCAGCCCAGGGTTTGCCTGATGCGGGAACAATCGAGTTTGAGGAAGCTGGCCTCATGGGGTCCGCCGTCGTGCTGGTTAATCCAGGTAAGTCCTTCGTCCCAGGCATTGCAGAACATGTCTACCAGGGCACCCGTGGTCACGCAGTCTTCATCGGCGGGGCCGACATTGTAGCTCCCAGCGAGGGCATGGTCCAGATATTGCGCCCGGGCGATGGTCAGGTAAGCGGAAAGCGGTTCCAGCACATGCTGGTAAGGTCTTATGGAGTGGGGGTTTCGCACAATTATGGGCTGCCCCCGTTCGGCGGCGCGCACACAGTCGGGAATGATGCGGTCCCTGCCAAAGTCTCCACCGCCAATGACGTTGCCGGAGCGCCCTGTGGACACAGCCACCTTGCCGTCGGCAAAAAAGGATTTCCTGTAGCTGTAGGTGACCAGTTCGGAGCAGGACTTGCTGTTGGAGTAGGGGTCCAGGCCCATCAGGCGGTCGTTTTCCCGGTAGGGCCACTCCCACTCCAGGTTTTCGTAGACCTTGTCCGTGGTGATGTTCACAGCAGATTTGACCCCGGGAACAGTGCGCAAGCATTCCAGGAAATTGACGGTGCCCATGACATTCGTTTCAAAGGTCTGGTGTGGCTCCTGGTAGGAGAGACGCACGATTGGTTGCGCAGCCAGATGAAAAGCAAACTCAGGCTGGGCCAACTGAAAAGCCGCTCGCAGGGCTGCAAGATCTCTGACATCGCCGCCCACCGCAGTGACCAGATCGGCAACGCCGGACAGCTCAAAAAGGTTGGGGTCGGTAGGTCGATTAAGGGAGTAACCCGTTACCTTAGCCCCAGCGAGGTTGAGCATCTTGCACAGCCAGGCGCCCTTGAAGCTGGTGTGCCCGGTTATAAGAACCCGCTTGCCTCGGTAGAATTCCAGTAGTTCGTTCATTATTGCCACACCTTCCAGGGAGCCTGGCCGTCTCGCCACAGACGCTCCAGGAGTTGTTTGTCGCGCATGGTGTCCATGCACTGCCAGAAGCCAAAGTGCCGATAGGCCTTGAGTTGACCGTCCCCAGCCACGCCCTCCAGGGGCTCCTGCTCAAAGATGGTGTTGTCGCCGCCGATGTAATCGAAGATATCCTTGTTAAGCACCATAAAGCCGCCGTTGATCCAGCCGCCTTCTTCCCGGGGTTTCTCCTTGAAGCTTCTGATGCCGTCGGTCTGATCGATATCCAGAATGCCGAAGCGCCCGCCCGGTTGAATGGCAGTGATGGTGGCGATGCGGCCGTGGGAGAGGTGGAAGTCTGCTAAGGCTTTAAGGTCCACGTCGGCCACGCCGTCGCCATAAGTTAGCATGAAGGGTTCGTCTCCGAGATGGCTCTGTATCCGCTTAATGCGGCCCCCGGTCATAGTGTTAAGTCCGGTGTCTACCAGGGTGACCCGCCAGGGCTCGGTGGCCGAATTGTGCACGGTCATGCGGCTTTCACCGGTGAAGTCAAAGGTGACGTCAGAGGTATGCAGGTAATAGTCATGGAAGAATTCCTTGATAACGTACTGCTTGTATCCGCAGCAGATTATGAAATCGTTGAAACCAAAGGATGTGTAGTACTTCATGATGTGCCAAAGCATGGGCCTTTCGCCTATCTCAATCATGGGTTTTGGTACCAGGTGGGTCTCTTCGCCGAGACGGGTGCCGAACCCGCCGGCCAGTATGACAACCTTCATGGCGCATCGCTCCTTCGCGTCAGGCTATGTTCTCTTCTAGAGTATACTATCAAACGGAGAGGGTCTGGGACAAAACCCGCACACCTTCCTCTATCTCGCCGGGGAAGGTGTTGGCTACACTAAGGCGGATGTTGCCTGAGAAGCTGACGCCGTCCAGGGAATATTCGCTACCGGGTGATACCGCCACTCCGCGACTGAGCAATTTTTGCCTGAGTCCGTCTGCTGCGACACCTCGAGGCAGAGTCAGCCAGAGGTTCATGCCTCCCCGAGGAGCGGTGAAAGCTATGCGCGACTGCAGTTCGCGTTGTAGTGCGGTTACCATGGTATCCATGCGGTGTTTGTAGGTCTGGCGCAGGAAGGAGATATGCTCCAGCCACTTATCCTGGCGCAGATAATGATCAAGTACCCTCTGGTTGATGCCCGGCGACCCGAGGTCGGCGGCCTGCTTGGCCAGGTTAACCCTTTCCTTTAGTTCCGGAGGAAGGAGCATAAAACCCAGGCGCAGGCCGGGCATAAACAGCTTGGAGAAACTCTTGATGAAGAGCACCCTGTCCGGAGCCAGTTCCCACAGGGTGCGGGGGGCGGAAGGTGTGTAATACAGTTCACTGGCGTGGTCGTCCTCGATAATATAGAAGTCTTCCTGCCGGGCCAGTTCGACCAGGAGAGAACGCACCTTGTCGCCGTAGCATGTGCCTGTGGGGTTCTGGAAATTTGGCACGGCGTAATACAGGCGGACGCGGCTCTTTTGCAGGGCTTCGATGGTCTTAACAGTGGGCCCGTTGTAGCCAATGTTAACGGGTAGCAGCCTGGCGCCATGGGGGTTAAAAGCCAGTACGGCTCCAGGATAGGTGGGGTTCTCGATAGCTACGCCGTCACCGGGTTTTAAAAGCACCTGCGCCAGGAGTGACAGCGCCTGCTGGGCTCCGGATGTTATCTGCACCATTTCCGGCGAGACCACAAGCCCCTGTGACGATAAATAGTCAGCCACTGTGAGTCTGAGCGGCAGGTAGCCTTCCTGCTCGGGGTATGAAAACGCGTGTCCCTTGTCCCGGTCCAGCACAATATTGAAAGCCTCTTTGAAATCAGCCACGGGGAAGTATTCTGGGGAGGGGGTGGGAGAAGTGAAGTCTATGCGCTTTTCGCGCACCGGTTCGGGAGCGGAGGAGGGAACAAAGGACGCGGGGGAGACGTAGGTGCCGCTGCCCTCGCGTTTGTATATTACCCCTTCACTTTCCAGCAGGTTCAGCGCCGTGACCACGGTGCTGGGGTTGAACCCAGATAGCTCGGCCAGCTTGCGCACCGCGGGCAATTTGGCATGGGGCTTAAGGCCCTCTTCCACCACAGCCATTTTTATGGCGCGGGCCAAGGCTGCGTACCTGGTTTCACCGGGACCAGGCTCGGGGGGCGATATGCGCATAAAACTCACCTCCAATTACTGTGGCACGAGCACGAAGAAGTTCCTGATTACATCCTGATGTTATTGCATGCAGGGCCATTGATTGCTTAAGATAAATAGTATAGATTGCGGTTATCAGAAGGGGATCTTTTAGTCTCCCTCTGTTAGGAGGATTACCGGTGTACAAAGTACTTTTGGTAGATGACGATCACAAAGTCCTGTCCGGATATAGGCGCATACTGGAACCCTACGTTTCCGTTATTGCGGCAGAATCCGGCGCACAGGCGCTGGAAACGCTGGTTTCTGAAGGGCCTTTTGCAGTCATAATGGTTGACTACTACCTTCCCAGGATGTCCGGGGCCGACCTTCTGGCTGAAATGGCAATCCTAGCCCCGGAGGCGACCCGGATTATGATTACCGGCATGCCTGACGTGGAGGTTGCCGTTCAGGCGGTAAACAGGGGGCATGTGTTCCGCTTTCTCAGCAAACCCTGTGAAGCGGAAATGCTTATAGACACGGTATTGGCCGGCGTCGAGCTCCACGTACTGCAACTGGCTGATAAAGAGCAAGTGGCCTTTGCAGCGAAGACGCAAAGTACCAAAACGTTGGACAAGAACTGCCGCCGCGGCATATCGGCCAGCGACTATGCATTGGGCTTGCGCCGAATGTATGCAGCTATCGGGCATTACGGCGGGAACCGTCTCGGCTTATCCTGCAGAACCATGGCCGAGGCGGCCGAGTTGTTTGCTGCGGCCAAGGCCTGGCGCGAGCACGCTAGAGCCTCTCTGTGGCTGGCGGCTATGCGCACTAAATTGCCTGAGGAGCAAACGCCGGGCGAAAGCCCATTGGCTGGTTTTGTGCTGCGCTCACTGAAACTGGCGGAGGAGCAGCCCCCCGCTGCCTTTACTCTGGAAGCAGAGCTTCTCGCGAACCTGGGAGTATGGGCCAGACAACACGGCATTGAATCTGCACTGGTCAGCGGCATATGGCGGAAAGATGAAGCAGTAGCTACAAGCGTCGCCCTGCGGGTTCAGGCCCTGGGCCCACTGCATATGTACAGGGACGGCAAAGAAATACTTGATGACCACTGGAAAACGCGTAAAGAGAGAATAGTCTTTCTCTACCTGCTTGCCAATAGAAACCGCCGGGTTGACCGCGAAGTGTTGCTGGAAAAATTCTGGCCCGACTACGACGCAGCCACTGCCGCCAACAATTTTTCTTCCATGTTATATAATCTGCGCAGTGTCATAGGCAGCGCCGTTGTCTGCTACAAGAAGGGGTTCTGCTGGCTGGACAAGACGCAGTATTGGTGCGACGTGGACAATTTCGAACAGGCAAGGGATCTGCTTATGGATGCTGTTCGGAGAAAAGACATAACTGCTGCTAACGCCCACTTCGCCAGAATGCGTGAGCTTTACGCGGGCGATTTTCTGGAGGAGTTTCGCGCTGAAGACTGGGTGGCGCAGGAGCAGCAACGTATTCGGGACGATTTGGTGTTGGGCACACTCGCTCTTGGCGAACTGCTGGCGGAAAGCGGGAGATTGGCCGATGCCGAACATGCAGTGATGCTTGCTCCATTAAGCCGAAAGTACAGCCATCGCGTTGCTGCCTTGCTGGTAGAAACACTAACACGACAGGGTCGTCCGGAAGCTGCAGCAAGTGTTGTAGACAGTCTTTCTGAGGAATATCGCGCGGCATTCGGGCAGAATCTTCGCGGATAGGGGGCATAGGGTCTTGAAGGATATCAAGCCGGCAGTTCTCTTTGTGGATGATGAGGACAGGATTTTGCGAGCCGTTCGTCGGCAACTTGGCCACAAGTTCAGAATCCATACGGCGTGCGGGGCAGAGTCGGGTTTTTCCGCGTTGCGCAGGCTGGAGGACGTCGCTGTAGTTGTGGTGGACTATCGCATGCCTGGCATGAACGGACTGGAGTTTATGGCAGCAGGCCGTCACATCAGACCAAAGGCGCTGTGGATTATGTTGAGCGGGTATGCGACTGAGGATGTCCCACTGCAGCCTGAAGACGAGCAGCCTGTTTTTAGCTTTCTCTCGAAACCCTGCCCCACAGAACAGCTGGAGCAGGAGATTTCGGCTGCTGTGCAGCAGTTTTGTTTTGCGGACGAGATCAGCGATTCATGCCAGTGACACCCAGTGGGAGGTAAAGAGTAAAGGTGCTCCCGACGTCGGGCTCTGACTCCACTTCAATCCTGCCGCCGTGTTTGTTGCTTATGATGTCGTAGGTTATGGGCAGACCCTGCCCGGTACCCCGTCCAACTTCCTTTGTGGTGAAGAAAGGGTCAAATAACTTATCCATTATCCCGGGATCTATGCCTTTGCCATTGTCCCTGACGCGCAGAAAGGCATATTCTTCGGCAAGCCCAGTACTTATTTCTATCTCTCCGTGCCTGTAGCGCCCCTGTCTGATGGCGTCCTCAACGGCATGGATCGAGTTGATAAGCACGTTGAGTACGGCCTGGGATATTTCGCTGTGACTGCCCGGAACCGCAGGCAAGTCCTCATCCAGCACGGTGTGCAGTGAGGCAATAACCCGCATCTCATGCCGCGACACGGTGGTCACACTCTGCACAACGTCATTTAGGTTCACCGGTCCTTCGCGACGTTCACCAGGGTGCGATAACACCCGGATGGAGCGCACCAGTGCGGTCACCCTTTCTACGCCTTCCAGCAAATCTTCCAAAGCCTGCGGGATTTCTTCCCCGAGCAGGCTTTTTGTATGCGCATATGTTTCTGACCAGGCATGATCTTGACATGATAGACCCGCTTCTGCAACCACGGCACCAACCTCAGCAATTGTGCGTTGCAGATATCGGGCATTGTCGCCCACATATTGCAGGGGCGAGTTTAGTTCGTGGGCGATTCCGGCTGCCATGCGGCCCACGGATTCCAGCTTCTGAGCCATAGCCAGGCGAGCTTCGCGCCTTCTTTGCCCGGTAAGATCGCGAAATGTCAAAATGTACCCAAGCAAAGTGTCAGATTCGCCGGCCGAGATGGAGTTCGCGGTTGTGGCCAGCAACAAACGGTTGCCGGAGCTGTCTATGAGCAGGTGCTCGGTGGGAGACTTGGGGTTCCTGTCCAGAGCCAAGGCCTGCAGGGGATGCTCCATGCCCTGGCTGGCGCCGGGGGAGCCAGGCACGACAAAGATTTCCCGCAGTGGTCGATTGATGGCCTCATACATGCCGTGCCCGGTGATTTCCGCAGCGCGACGGTTCAGAAAAGTGACCATCCCCTGGGCATCAGTAGTTATGACTCCCTCGCCGATGCTGTAAAGGGTAATGGCCAGCCGGTTTCGCTCTCTTTTCAGCATTTCGGCGGTGCGCTCCCGTTCAGATGCCTCGGCCAGCAGCAGTTTATTTGCCTTGCGGAGCTCTTCCGTTCGTTCTGCTACGCGCACTTCCAGTTCCGTCCTTGCCTTCTCCAGTTGCTCCTGCATCTTGACGCGTTCCGTGGTGTCCCTGCCGACCGCCTGGTATTCAGTCACATTCCCCTGGTCGTCAAAGAAAGCCCGACTGGACCATTCTTGCCACCTGGTTTCTCCAGAATCCAGTACAACTTTTCGCTCGAACGAGATTGTGGGCTTGGCGGGGTCAAGGTTCTCTCTAGAGCGCACCAGCACATCCTGGTCGCCGTTTATCCCGGCGGGTACAAACCGCTTGCCGATGAGTTCCTCCGGGTGCTTGCCGAAGTAGCTGGCGTAGGCGTTGTTGACAAAAGACAGCGTACCGTCCGGAGTAAACCGGCAGATCAGCTCTGTCTGGTCCTGTACTATGGCACGGTAGCGCCGCTCGCTAATCTCTGCCTGGGCCAGGAGTTCCCGCAGGCTGGTTATATCGCGCCCTACCGCCTGATATTCTGTGACATGTCCTTTGTCATCGTATAAAGCCCGATCCGTCCAGGAGTGCCACCGGACCTCGCCATTACTCAGTATGACGCGGTGCTCGTAGCTAACCACTGGCTGGTCAGAGCTGATCTTACTCTGGGCCTCCGCGATCAGGGTGCGGTCTTCCTCGGGAATAAGGGGCATAAAGCTCTGCCCTAACAACTCATCCTCAGATTTGCCAAAGTAGTCGCAATAAGCTTTATTGACGAAAGTGAGAATGCCTCCCGGGAGAAAACGGCAGATTAGCTCCGTCTGATCTTCGACTATGCCTCGAAGTTGTGCCTCTCGTTTTCGCAAGTTCTCTTCGGCCACCTTGCGGCTGGTAATGTCCCAGGCAATGCCCACTACCTTTATGCCTGCTTCGTCCTCCGCAATGAGATACTGTTTGTCATACATCCACACATATCTGCCGCCAGAAGTGCGCAGCCGGTATTCGTCGGCCACCCTGGGTCTACGCATGTTTTCAGTGACCCGTTCAACGTCGTCGGGGTGGATTTTGCTTAGCCACATCTTTGCGTCGCTAATCAGTTCTTCGGGGGTGTAACCGGTGATGCGCTGGGCTGAGTGGCTGACGTAAGTAACCTTCAGGCCGTCCGGGCCGTAGGTATAGCTGTAGACGATCACCGGCGTTGCTTCAAGAAGCGGGAGCAGCGACTCCAGGGGCGACGAGTTAACAGACATTTCTGTGATATTCCTCCCTCAGTTACCGGAGCTGGTTTTGTGCTATAATCTACGGGAACCTTGACTTTGTTTTTTGTATACATAAGGGGGTAACGACTTGAGCCAGGACGCTTTTGCCGCCGGTATCCGGCTATACCTCTCCGGAGAGCGCGATGCTGCGCGGCACAGTTTTCTCGAAACCCGCGAGGCAGACACGTGCCATTATGCCTGTCGAGCTATGGCGGTGTGGTGTGAGTCGGGAGCCGCCTCTGGCATAGAAACGGTGAGCATGTTCGGCCAGGCCATGAACGAGGGTTTCATTGATTTGAACTATATGCCCTTTCTCGGTCTTGCCGCCGATCGGGCCAGCCGTGACAAGTCATTGCCTCCGCTGACACGCATAGCTCTGATTCAGGTAGCCATCGACGCATTGCGGCTGTCCAGTGAGCTGTCCGGGGCCGTGAGGCGCAGGGTAGAGCAGAGCGATGGTGAAGTGCTGGCTTACCGCCTGGCGGTGTGTGAGCACGAGCTTCCGCGTCTGCAGCGCAAGTTCACGGAGGACTATCGCAACTACCAGAGCCTGCAGATCAGGCATCTGGATCTGGCCAAGGGCAGGGTGGAGACATCGCTCTCGATTCTGCAAGAACTTTTGGCCTCCTAGCCACCAGACTCCAGCCGCCAGGCACCAGGCACCAACATAGAGATTCTTTCAGGGCGCAGAACGGTCAAGACATAGGTAACA
>DDWC01000216.1 GCA_002345475.1 Firmicutes bacterium UBA2296 | reverse complement strand
AAATGTGATCAACATTTCAGGCTGCTAAGGCATCACTCACAACCCACCCCCTTACAGTGAAGAACCGTGTCCCCGTCAGTGGTGACAGTAGTGCCGCACCCCCACTCCACTCAATCAGTGTCATCATATCTCCGGCTAGTGTCATCCGTGCAACCGGCTCTCCAAGTCCCCATCAGAATCCATCCGTCAAATCAGCACTCTCATCAGGCTACCGAATTCTATTTCTTCTTGGAGCCTGGAGCCTGGCGGCTGGCGGCTTGCCATCAGGCTGTCGCATCCCTCTCTCATTTTCCTTCCCTGTACGAAGCCCCTTGCTGAGTGCTTAACGCTGAATGCTGTCTGCTGCTTCCCCACCCAATCACTACCAGGAGGCGAAATCATGCTCAAAGTACAAATACTCGTCGACAATGTCGCCAACGCCGGTCAGGGAGAATGGGGTTTCTCCGCCGTCATCGAAGCTGACGGCAAGCGCACCCTCTTCGACACCGGCGCCTCAGACCTCTTCCGCAAGAATGCCGACATCCTGGGCCAGAATCTGCTGGATCTCGACTTCGTCGCGCTATCCCACGGTCACTGGGATCACACTTGGGGTCTTAACGAGCTGGTCCGCCTGTATCTCAAGAACAGCGAAGCCAGCCGGCCCACTATCGTAGCTCATCCGCGCACCTTCGAGCGTACCCTTAACCCCAAGGGCGCCGAAAACGGTCCTCTGGTAGGCATCGACACCCTTAGCGGCCGTTTTCCGTTGACGCTTAGTGCTGAACCACTTTGGATGACCGAGAACCTGCTGTGGCTGGGAGAAGTGAAGCGCAAATTCGCCTTCGAATATGTTGAGCCCAAGGGCAAACGTATTACAGACGCGGGGACGGAACCCGACCTTTCACCTGACGATACAGCGTTGGTTTACCGCACTCCCGAGGGCATAGTCATCATCACCGGATGCTCTCACTCCGGCCTCTGCAATATCACTGACCAGGCCATTAAGCTCACCGGCGATGAGAGAGTTCTGGACATCATCGGTGGCACGCACTTGCTGCAAATCGGTCAGCTAAGAATGAAGGCCACCCTGGACTACTTTGCCCGCATAAAACCAAAAGCCCTCCATATCGGACACTGCACCGGACTTGACGCCAAAGTGGCGCTGGCCGGGGTGGCCGACATGAAGGAGCTGTTTGTTGGGCTGGAAGTTAAGTACGAATAGAACGCGCTTGGCGATTAGTTCTTATAGCTTGGTATGATTCGTTTTTTGATCGGATGAACCGGATAAGTGCGGATAATGCTGATAGGAATTGGAGAGACATGACTTTCCTACTCTCTTTTTCTAATCCGTCCGATCCGGCCAATCCGTCCTATCCGCGCAAAAGAATTCCCGGTCGATCCCATTTTCGTATTTTTGCTGATTGCTGTTTGCTGAATGCTGTGTGCTACCCAAGCGCTCGCTAGGCCGACCCTTCGGGCGGCCGATCGCTGGCACTTGTGCCGCTCACCGTCCTCCTCACCCCAGGCACGTGGCCCTTTTCCATGGCTCGGGCTTTGCGGCGGTCGTCCTTACTCATGGTGACTACCCGCAAGTCGTAGATCTCGTGGTCGGGATATAGCTCCTCTTTCTTGCGTTCCAGGGTAACTCGTTTGTGGTTCACGGTCACCGGTTGGCGTTGACACATCACCAGCATCATTCCCTTGGCATCAGGGATTTCCACTACTACACCGCTCTGTTTCACCGTGTGCACAAACACCCTGTCCCCCACCGCAAATGCGGCCTGGGGGGCTGTTTTTTGTGACGGCTCTCCCTCTTTTGCGGTATTGTCGTCGCCAGATGGAGTAGCCACGTCTGCCTCACCGGCAGTCACCACGGCGACCGGCTCGGCGGGCGATGTCTCAATAGTCTCAGGAGGAACAAAAAGAACCGTCAGACTGTGTTACAATGTCGTTCCCGTCCTGAGTATCGGGCGCGGGATGTCCCTTAAAATGGCATTTAGTGATGACGTCAATAAAGAAGCGAGAGGAGAGGCCAGTATGGCCCTCATCATCCCGTCGAATCCCAGTACGTTTATTGCTCTTCGCAGGTTGTAACCCAAGAAGAGCAAGGCTACTTCGCCCCGCACCTTCTTCATGGTGCGGAGCAGAAAGTAACCTGCGCCCATTGTATGCTTTATGGTTCCCAAGGGATGCTCTACGAGCATTTGCCTCATGCGGTAAAGCTCCTTGTTCTTCTCGAAGAGCCTGTCTGCATAATCGTAGACGCCCTGGTCATTGCTTACGGTAACCCTCCGGTGTTTACCAGTTGTGCATTTACCTCTGTGCTCACAGTCACTGCAAGCTTTCTTGTTAGCGTATAGCCTGGAAGCTTTGGTACCAGTTCTCTTGAGGATGATGCCCTGTGGACAAGTATAGAAGTCAGCTTCTTTGTCGTACTGGAAATGCTCAAGGTCGTAAGCTGGATCTGGAGCGCCTCTGCCGGCCTTCTGCCGGGCAACGATGGGAGTTATGCGATACCTACGGCAAAGCTTGAGATCGGTGGCGTTGTAGTAACCTTTGTCTGCCAGAACGACGAAGCGACGAAACTTTATCTTCAGGCTCTTTCTTATCTGCTTGCACATGACGCTGAGCTGGCCATGGTCGGAGGGGTTGTTCGTGACATTCATCTCTACGATGATGTGATGCTTAGCATCTACAGCCGTCTGCACGTTGTAGCAGACATCTACTCCGCCGCGGTTGTTGCCCATCAGGCGGGCATCGGGATCGGTGAGAGACTTCTCGTTCTCGCCGCTATCTTCTAGCTCTTGCTGGTAGGACTCATACTGGGACTTGCGCTCCTGCAAAGTCGCCAACAGTGCCTGAACGTCGACCTTGGGTATGTTATCCTCTTCACGGTCGTTGGCATCGAGGTCTTTCATGTAAGTGGAGATCTTGTCGTCCAGGTGCTTGATCTTACGAGCCAGGTTCTTCTTGCTCATGTTACGTTTCTTGTTGTTCTGGGCCCGTATCTTAGTACCATCGACGGCAATTACTCTCTTACCTAACATGCCGTTATCGTCCAGGAGGGTGACAAAGGCGCGGAAGGTGTTCTCAAGAGCCTGCGGATTCTTCCTGCGAAACTCAGCTATGGTCTTATGATCCGGACGAAGATCTCGCAGTAACCACATGAGCTCGACATTGCGCCCGAGCTCACTCTCCAGCTTGCGCGAAGAACGGATGCCTGAGAAATAACCGTAGATGTATAGCTTAAGCATGTCCTTTGCCGCATAGGAAGGGCGGCCAACAGAAGCCGGACTCACATTGACAAAGCCAAGACGCTCCAGATCCCAGGCATCAACAAGCGCGTCTATTATGCGCACGAAGTTGTCTCCGCTAATGGAATCCTCGAGTGACGGTGCCAAATACAACTGGTTGCGGTCCTTGCCCTGAACAGTTCCCATAACATCACCTTCAACATAGATTTCCTTTGTCTATTATATCAAATATGGTATCTATGTTTATTTATTGAAGTGAATTTTTGACACAGTCTGCCGTCCCTTTTGTTACAAGCTGGCGGGCTTTTTCCACGGTGGCCGGCTTCAGGCCCAGGCGCTCGGCGATCCATATGCCGTTACTGCTGCCCGCTTCGCCAATCACCAGATGGTAAAGTGGCGCCAGAGTCAAGGGGTCGAACTCCATCATGCCGTTCTCAAACCCCGGGTGAGCTTCCGAAAAGCGCTTCAGATCGCCATAGTGGGTGGTAGCCACCGTCACCGCTCCCTGGGCATGCAAGTCGTCCAGAATGGCCGCTCCTAATGCCGCACCTTCAGCCGGGTCGGTTCCCGTGCCTATTTCGTCCAGCAATACCAGGCTGTTGCGCCCTGCCCTGTCGAGGATTCCGGCGATATTGCCCATGTGCGACGAAAAGGTGCTCAGCGACTGTTCAATGCTTTGCCCGTCGCCAATGTCTACCCATACCTCACTGAATACGGCAACTTCACTGCCTGGTTCTGCAGGTATATGCAGACCAGCCTGAGCCATCAGGGTCAATAGCCCCACGGTTTTCAGGGCGATGGTCTTTCCGCCGGTGTTCGGCCCCGTGATCAATAGCGTGTGGTAGCTTTGCCCAATAGCAAAGTTCAGTGGCACACAACCCTTCGGCAACAAGGGGTGGCGGGCGCTGATTAAGGAAATGCGGCGACGGTTGTTCAGCTTCGGCTCGCATCCGTCGATTTGACGGCTGAACTTGCCTTTGGCAAAAGCAAAATCGTAAGCCGCCATCGTTTCGATATTAAGCCTGAGGGCCGTCAACTTTTCCCCTGCCATGCCGCTGAGCATGGCTAGTACCTGGTAGCACTCCGCCTCTTCCTCCGAACGGAGCACCTGCAGTTCGTTTACTAGCTTGCGCACCGCGGTGGGTTCGAGGAACACCGTGGACCCCGACCCCGAAGCGCCAATGACCATGCCGTCAATTTTGTGTTTGTAGGCCGCCTTGACGGGAATGGTATAGCGACCGTCTTTGACGGTAACGTAAAGCTCCTGCAGGTAGTTCTGGTACACGGCAGAACTCAGCAGGGTGTTCAGCTTATCCTGAATGCGGCTTTCCACAGTGCGGATCTTGCTGCGTATGCTCTTCAGTTTGGTGCTAGCCGAGGAGCTGACGCTGCCACCTTCAATGGACTGAATGATAACTTCCTCTATCTCCGGCAAATCTGTAATCGAAAAGGAGTAGGCGTGCAGTAGAGGAGTCAGGTCAGCCTTGTCCTCCATGTAGCGCTTCATGCGCTCGCTACCCCGCAGCAGGTCGGCAATCTGCAGCAACTCTGCCGGCTGCAGTATGGCGCCGCGGGCCAGTTTCTCCACAGTCTCAGAAATGTCCGCCAGGCCGGATAATGGCGGATAGCCGCCTCTGTCCAGTATGGCGCGGGTCTCGCTGGTTTCCTGTAACGAATGGCTGATCGCCGCGGCCTCCGTCATGGGCCGCAGTTTCTTTACCAACCGGCGGCCAAGGCCGCTCAACGTATAGTCCGCTAGCTGTTCCAGGATCTTGTCAAACTCCAGAGTTGTAATGGCGCGCTCGTTCACAAAGCGGCACCTCCTTTGCATGCTAAAAGCCGCAGGCCACTGCCTACGGCTTCAGTATATGGCATTGCTAACACCGGGAACAGGGAAAGAACATTTCTAAAAGTGACTTGGGGCCGCCAGCCACCAGGCGCCAGGCTCCAGCCAAAACCATCATTCAGAACGGTCAAGACATAGGTAACACTTTAGTTTCAAAACATAGCCCGTATCGCCTGTAACCTGCATCGTCGTACCTTCGTATCCCGTAGCGGCGAGGCCGTGACTCGCGGCCCCCGGCGTATCCTGACTCCCGGTTCGTATCTCGCTGAAACTTCTAATCCGCGACCCATGGGGTCGCCGCTACAAGGGCTTAGGGCTTAAACGTCTAACGTCTAATGTCTACTACCTTGTCTACTACCTAAAATCTCATGTCTAAAGTCTACTGCCGATATCCCCATTTGACCTCCTGAACCCACATCTGTGTGTCTCGGCGCCAGCCGAGGTGAGCACACCCATCAGGCTGTCGCAACTTCCCCCGCTTTATTCCTTGTCTTATGTTTTTTGTTTTTTGCTTTTTGTTTTAATTCTCCTCATCCAGCAAACGCTTTTCGCCCTTCAGGCCGCGGATATCTGTCACGTCCTGAGTAGCTTCCAACACGCCCAGGTACTTGCCCTGCTCATCCCGTACAGCGAAGTATCGGATATGCACAAACTTCCCCTTGAAGTTAATCCAGAACTCGGCCACATCTCGCTTACCTGACTTAAGTTCCTCGACAATCTGCATGACCACATGTACGCTGTCCGGCGGGTGGCAGTTGGCCACAGCCCGGCCAATAATGGCCTCGGTGCGAGTGAAGATACGCTCTTTGCCCTGGCTGAAATAGCGGACCTTGCCCTCGTGGTCCACAAAGGTCATGTCCATGGGGATATGTTTAAGCATGGCGTTAACCTGGGCCACGCTTAGGTAACCGGCGTCCAGTTTCATGGTGTCGGCGTCCTGTGCTGTAGGTTCTGCCTGAGCCTTGGCCTCGGGCACGTGCAGGGCCCGCGCCACCCATTCCCGCTTGTCCGGAGAGAACAGGGTGTAGCCTATCTCGTCGCTCTGCCGGTTTATCTGCTCCCAGTCGGTGTCGTTGAGGGTATCCAGACACATTGGCCACATGATGTTGTTCTCCTTGTACACCATCTCGCCGATGGCGGTGAGCATGGGTTCCACCGGGTCCTTAATCACCTGGCGGAGTCCTCCCAAGGTAGCGTTATCCACCTGCTCCAGGAACCTGGCCACCTGTTTCCATTGGGCGCGGATATCATCGTGAATGGCCCACATTACCGAAGGCGGAGCCGTAATGCCGTATTTCTCCAGGTAGGGGAAGAGGATGTTCTCCTTGCGGCTGTAGTGCTTCTCAATCTCCATCAACTCTTTGTGGAGCTCCTTCCATACCCCCAGCGCCTCGCGGTCGCCGTCGTCAGCCTTGCGCAAGTTAGCGCGGTACCTGCCGATCAGTTCCACAATGGCGTCGTTTTCCTTGATGAAGGTGTGAACCGGATGGCCAGGTATCTGATCCGGCTTCTCCTGCACGTCCAGAGCTTCCTTGAAAACCTGTACGTGTACATCACATAGCTTCTGGATCTCGGATTCGGGCAACCCTTCCTTGACCAAAGCCTGTTCCATGGCGGCTATTTCACCCGGCCCGATATCCTTGATTAACAAAGTGAAGCGCTCTTTTACTTCTTCCAGTGGCACTCCGGCGTGAAGGTCCTTGATGATCTTTTTCAGTTCCTGCTGACGGTATTCCTTGCTATTAATAAACTCTGACATATGGCGCCTCCTTCGGATTTATCCGAGTAATTTACTAAGATTATTATACCATAGGCCCTTCTACCGAAAGTGACGCAGGTCACGCTCATCAGGTTCTTCGCTGGATATCTCGGTCTTCCCTAGCTGCCTTTTGTTATCAGCCATTCAAAGTTTTTCTGGAGAATGTAAGAGCGGTCAGTGTCGGTGAGTTCGGCATTCAGTACGTGATCTATCTGTGCCTTGACGATGTTCTCCTGACCTGTTCCATCCATATAGAAGGGAAAATCGGAGCCATAAAGGATCCGCTCTCTGCCGACAATCCTGACGGCCTGTTCTAACACCTGAGTCTGGCGAATCGTCGATGTGTCGAAGAAGACGTTATCATATGGCCTGAGCTGTTCCAAAAGCCAGTAAATATAGTCCACGTCTTCCGGTCTTTCTCTACCGAGGTGCGCAACATGTACTTTGATATTGGGGAAGAGCTCCAGAATGCTTTGAACATACTCTACCCTGACATTCCCTCCTCTTGTGTGCAGCAGAATGTTCAGGTTGTATTTGTCGATATCCGCAAAAATGGCAACACGTCTTTCATTCAAAGCCGTATCATGCATGACGAAATGCTCTTTAACCCCGACAATGGCCTGGTGGTTATCTCTCACAAAGTTCACATTGTCTTCGTCCAGCAAAACATACGGATATACGTGCTCTCTGCCCTTGGCGTAATCAAGTATCTTTCTATTCTCCTCTAGTTTGGATAGTTCTCTAAACACAAAAGGAATATATGCAATCTTGTTCTGTCCCTGTTTCTGCATATAGTCGTCATAGTCGCTCATACTCTCAAACTGAACCGCCTGGTAACACAAGTAGTGCTTGGTCAAAGGGCTACTATCAACTATCGCTTTCATCAGTTCTTTCTCGCCGTAGTGAGCGTGTGAATCGCAAATCATCATAGTAGATTCTCCTCCATTTCCGCTTGTTTTCCACCAGACCCATGCAACGCTGTGGGAACGTTCGCCCGGGTAAGACAGGAGGCCCTTCCCTCCTACTTTGCGCTTTTACTTGCTTCCACAATCCACTTGCCAGACTTGGCCTCCCACGGCTCAAAGTCGTAGGATCCGTACTCGGCCACTACATTGTACCCGGCCTTTGTCAACATGACGTAGAGCTCTTCCCGGCTGAACAGCTTCATGGAGAACTGGTGCGGGAACTGTTCTATAGCACCATCCCTCTCTACAAAGACCTCCTGGGTTATATTAACCAACCTGCTCGCGGCATCGTATTCAGTCTTTCCCTTCTTCCACACCTTTGGCTCCCCGGGCGCGGGCGGGGTCACTGGCCCGAACTCCCTCCAGGGCGAGGCAAAGGACTGCTCAGGTGGATACCATAATTCGAGCCCCAGCCCTCCGCCCTGTCGCGTGTGAGCTGCCAGTGAGGCCAGGGCGTCTTCGCGGGCTTCAGATGTATGCAGGTGATGCAGATCAGTCGTCGATATAAAAGCAAAGTCATAATCCACTGCACATAAACTCAGGTCGCAAATATCGCCTTCAATGAAAGTCAGGTTTGCATTGGAACCATATCTGCGCTTGCCCTCAGCGACCATCTCTTTGGTAATGTCCACCGCTGTTACTACTAGTCCCTGCCGTGCCAGCGCATCGGCCACGGTCCCCGTAGCACACATTGCAGACAAAACCTTGATACCGTAACGTCGGGCCAAAATCAGCCAGCAGCCTATTTCAGCCAACCTGTCGTGCCCGGACCAGTCCCACACGGCAGCGTGTCTGGCGTAATCACCCATAGACATAAGCAGTCCCCCTTTATGCATGACCTCATATTTATAATACTAGAGAAAACTTGAGATTCCTCCGCCTGGGATGTCTGCTACTGTGCTGAAGGCATTTGAGGTATGGGATACCATTACACTGTACCGGGCAGGACAGACTATTATGTGACTTGCGCCAGGCCTATCTAACATGCTACATTTAAACATAGTTATATACGAAGCTGGATGAAGATAACGGAAGAGCCCCGGTAAGCCGGGCGCCGAAGGAGCAAGTCCGGTTTTTGCTCGAAACCGGTACCAAACTTTCAGGTAAAAGGGACCGTTATCTGACGGCACTCTGGAAAGCCCCTTTTGGGGCACCGAAGGAGCAAGCGAGATCTACAAACGCAGAATCTCTCAGGTATAAAGACAGAGAAAAGGGCGGCATGCAAATGCCGTCCTTTGTTTTGTTTGTGAAAGTCGTATCTAATGTTCGGTATTTAGACTTTGTGAAGCTCAGAACATTCAGATAATGGCAGGACTTTCTGTAACGGTAATGAATATAATAATGGATACGGAAGGAAGTGATATCCGTGACAAAGACCAGTATTGTCCTGGCCGAGGGTTACGACCCCTGGCAGAATCTCGCCCTGGAAGAATTGCTCCTTGGGCGGGTGGGAGACGACGAGGCGATCCTCTATCTCTGGCAAAACCAGCACACTGTGGTAGTGGGCCGTCACCAGAATGCCTGGCGTGAATGTCACGCCGAACAACTGGAAGCCGACGGTGGCAAGCTGGCTCGCAGGCTCTCCGGAGGTGGTGCGGTGTACCACGATCTGGGCAACCTGAACTTCACCTTTGTAGTGCCAAAGGCAACCTATGACCTGCACCGCCAACTCAAGGTCATCCTTGGCGCCGCCCGCACTGTGGGCGTGGACGCCGAGTTCAGCGGTCGCAACGACATCCTGGCCGACGGGCGGAAGTTTTCCGGCAACGCCTTCTACCACGGACGGCGCGCCTCTTATCACCACGGCACTATCCTGATCGACGTGGATATGACCGTGCTGCAAAACTATCTGAACGTGCCCGCGCAGAAGATGGCGGCCAAGGGCGTCACTTCGGTGAAATCCCGGGTCATCAACCTGCGGGAGCTGGTGCCCACTCTCAGCATCAGCCAGATGAAACAGGCCATGCAAGAGGCCTTTGTCGCCGAATACGGTGGGCCTGGTACGGTGCTGGCGGTAGCCGAGCTACTACAAACTCCCGAAGCTGCGGCCCTTTACGATAAGTACAGCAGCTGGGATTGGCGTCTGGGCAAGAGCCCCAGTTTCGACGTTACCCTGGAAACCCGCTTCCCCTGGGGCGGCATCGAACTCGGCCTGATGGTAGAAGGCGGCGTAATCCAAACCGCAAAGATCTACTCCGACGCCATGGAAGCTGACCTCATAGAACCCATGGCCCATAGCCTCGAGGGGCTAACCTACAACCGCGCCGAAATGTCCGAAGCCCTGGAAAACCTCGCCCGCATTCACCAGAGCAGTGTTATCGGAGACGTGGTGGGGTGTGTGAAGGATGGCGCTTAGCGCTTGGCGTAAAATCTATGGTTTGCACAACTCTCCTGCCAAGAACTAAGAGCTAACAACCAGGAGTTCTCAATCGTAACGCGGCGGCCGATGCCGTCGATGAAAGGAGTGGCAAGATGAAGAAAACTCCCCTTTTTGAAAAGCACGAGCAGTTAGGCGGTAAGATCGTCGATTTCGGCGGCTGGGCCCTGCCCGTGCAGTACAGCGGTATTATTCAGGAACACGAAGCGGTGCGCAACGCCGCCGGCCTATTCGACGTCTCGCACATGGGCGAGATTGAGGTCAAAGGAGAAGGCGCACTGGCCTTCATGCAAAACCTGGTTACCGGCAACGTAGCCAAGCTCAATGACAAACAAGTTCTCTACTGCCTGATGTGCTATGAGGACGGAGGCGTAGTGGACGATCTCTTGGTTTACCGACACAACGCCGAACACTTCTTTCTGGTTGTCAACGCTTCTAACAGCGACAAGGATTTTGAGTGGATCAAGGGCCACGCGCCGACAGATCTGCACGTTGAGAACCTTTCGGCAGACTACGCCCAGTTGGCGATACAGGGTCCCCTGGCTCAGACCATACTGCAGGAACTAACCTGCTTCCCTCTGGACGAGATCTCCTTCTTCCACTTCGAACCACAAATACAGGTGGCCAAGGTTCCCGCTCTGGTGTCACGCACCGGTTACACCGGCGAGGACGGCTTTGAAATCTATCTGGCCGCGGCAGACGCTCCCGCCGTGTGGGACGCTCTGTTAGCTGCAGGAGCTACCCACGGGCTAGTACCTGTCGGCCTGGGTGCCCGGGATACCCTGCGTTTTGAGGCCAACCTGCCTCTCTACGGGCACGAGATTTCCCGGGAAATAACTCCCCTTGAGGCCGGGCTTTCCTTCTTCGTCAAACTCAAGAAGGGTGACTTCATCGGGCGCGAGGCGTTGCAGGCCCAAAAGGACGCCGGCATTCCCCGCGAACTGGTCGGCTTCACCATGATTGACCGCGGCGTTCCCCGCGGCGACTACCAGGTCGCCCTGCAGGGAGAAATAATTGGTCACGTCACCTCGGGCAGCTATGCGCCGACCCTTAAAGAAAACGTAGGTCTGGCCCTGATCACCCGCGGTTTGGTCAAGGAGGGCGAAGAGCTCTCCATCATGGTCCGCGGCAAAGCCCTGGCCGCCAAGCGCATCCCGCTGCCTTTCTACCAGAAGAGGTATAAGAAGTAGCGCAGAGAGAGTTGCGATTGGCGATTAGCGCTTGGCGACAGTCAGCATTCGGCATTCAGCAGTCAGCAATGGGCTGCGACGAGGCCGTGACACGAGGAAAGCAATCAGCACTCAGCATCCAGCATTCAGCGAAACAGCTCTATTCCGCGACCCAGTGCGTGGCCGCGGCCTAACGACTCATCAGTCTCATCAGCCCCCATCAGGCTGCCTTATCTCCTGAAGTGCTGGCGGCTGGTGGCTATCACATCTCATGCTATCACCCATTAAATAAAGGAGGCAGATTACCAATGAACGTACCCAAAGAATTGCTGTATTCCAAAGACCACGAGTGGGTAAAGGTTGAGGGCAACAAGGCCTACATAGGCATCACCGACTACGCCCAAAGCTCCCTCGGCGACATCGTTTTCGTGGAGCTACCCAGCGAGGGCGACGAGTTTGCCGCTCACGACACCTTTGGTGTCGTAGAGTCCGTCAAGGCCGCCTCGGACCTCTTCGCCCCGGTATCCGGCACAGTGCTTGAGATTAACACCGCTCTGGAAGACAACCCGGAAGTGCTCAACGCCGACGCTTATGCCAACTGGATAATTGCCGTGGAGCTCAAGGATGCTGAAGAGCTTAAGTCTCTTCTCAGTGCCGAAGCCTACGCCGATATTCTCGAATAAGGAGGAACACAATGCATCGTTATATACCCAATACCGACGAGCAACGCAAGGAAATGCTCGCGGCCATCGGGATGAAGGATATCGAAGACCTTTTTGTCGATATCCCCGAAAAGGTGCGCTTAAAGCGCCCCTTCGATCTTCCCCATAGCCACTCCGAGCTCGAACTTACCGCCCACATCGAGAAGTTGGCGGCCAACAATCTGGGCGCCAGGGACTACACCTGTTTCCTGGGTGCCGGTGCCTACGACCATTACGTCCCCAGCGTAATCAACCACATGCTTCTGCGCCAGGAGTTCTTCACTGCCTATACGCCATACCAGCCCGAAGTCAGCCAGGGAACATTGCAGGCCATCTTCGAGTTCCAGACCATGATCTGTGAACTCACCGGCCTCGATGTCTCTAACGCTTCAGTCTATGACGGAGCAACGGCTCTGGCCGAGGCCTCCATTATGGGTTGCAACGCCACACGCCGCTGTGAGATCATCTTGCCGGAAACCGTGCACCCCGAGAGCCGCGCCGTGCTCGAAACCTATGCCACCACCCGCGACATGGTGATCAAGACCGTGCCGCAGAAAAATGGACACACCGACATGGAAGCACTCAAGGCCGCCATCAGCGAAACCACCGGTGCAGTCATCATGCAAAGCCCCAACTTCTTTGGTGTCTTCGAAGACCTGAAGGCCGCTGCCGACATGGTCCACGAAGTCAAGGGCCTGATGATAGCCAGCGTCGATCCCATTTCTCTCAGCCTCGTCAAGTCCCCCGGAGAGTTGGGTGTGGATATTGCGGTAGGCGACGGACAGGCCATGGGCGTGCCCCTCTCCTTCGGCGGCCCTTATGTGGGCTTTATGGCCGCCACACAGAAGCTGCTGCGCAACATGCCTGGCCGCATCGTAGGTGCTACCACCGACTCCGAAGGCAACCGTGCCTTTGTGCTCACCATGCAGACCCGCGAGCAGCACATCCGCCGGGAGAAGGCCACCTCTAACATATGTACCAACAACGCCCTTATCGCTCTGGCCAACACCATTTATCTCAGCCTGATGGGCAAGGCCGGCTTGAAAGAAGTGGCCGAGCAGTGCCTCAGCAAAGCCCGCTACGCCCACGACGAGCTCGTTAAGACCGGGCTGTTTGAGCCGGCCTTCACCTCCCCCTTCTTCAAAGAGTTTGTGGTCAAGTCCAAAAACCCTGTGAGCGAGCTTAACGCCAAACTGCTTAAGCACGACATCCTGGGCGGTTACGATCTGGGTAAAGATTATCCCGAACTTAAGGACCACTGGCTGCTGGCAGTCACCGAAAAGCGCACCAAAGCAGAAATAGATAATCTTGTGGCAAAGGTGGTGGAATAGATGCGCAAAGTGACAAAGCTTATCTTCGAACAATGCGTAGACGGGCGCAAAGGTTTTCAGCTGCCGCCCCTGGACACCCCCGCTGTTTCCTTGCCCGGTGAGCTAATGCGCGAAGTTCCACCCGGACTGCCTGAGGTAAGCGAGATGGATGTCATCCGCCATTTCACCCAGCTTTCGCAGCGCAATTATGGCGTCGACGCCGGCTTCTACCCTTTGGGTTCCTGCACCATGAAGTACAACCCAAAGATTAACGAAGACATGGCTCGTCTCAGGGGTTTCACCAACTCCCACCCCTACCAGCCGGAAGAACTGTCTCAAGGCAACCTGGAACTGCTGTACAACCTGGACAAAATGCTGTCGGAGATCACCGGCATGGCCCGCATGTCCCTGGCCCCGGCGGCCGGCGCTCACGGCGAACTGGCTGGTATTATGACTATCAAGGCCTACCACCGCGCCAATGGCGGGCATAACCGCACCAAGATCATCGTGCCCGATTCCGCCCATGGCACCAACCCAGCTACCGTGGCTGCAGCAGGCTATGACACCGTTGAAGTTAAGTCAGACGAGCGCGGCGGCGTGGATATCGAAGAGCTTAAGAAGCTGTTGGGTGACGATGTCGCCGGACTCATGCTCACCAACCCCAGCACCCTGGGCCTGTTCGAGGATCAGATTGTGCAAATAGCCGAACTGATACACGGCTGCGGCGGTCTCCTGTACTACGATGGAGCAAATGCCAACGCCATTATGGGCATAACACGCCCCGGCGACATGGGGTTTGACGTAGTGCATCTCAACCTGCACAAGACCTTCTCCACCCCCCACGGTGGCGGCGGCCCTGGTACCGGACCTATCGGCGTAAAGGAACGTCTGGTACCCTTCCTGCCCTGCCCCACGGTAGAGTTCGACGGCGAAAAGTACTTCCTGGATTACGACCGTCCCCAGTCCATTGGGCGCATCAAGAACTTCTATGGACACTTCCTGGTGCTGGTGCGCGCCTACGCCTATATCCTCAGCATGGGCGGCGAAGGCTTGCGCCACGTCTCCGAAACAGCCGTCCTCAACGCCAACTACATGATGCACAAACTCAAAGGAACCTACGACGTGGCCTTCGATCGCGTCTGTATGCATGAGTTCGTCCTGTCGGGACAGAAGCAGAAGAATCAGGGTGCCTCTACTCTGGACATCGCCAAGCGTTTGCTGGACTACGGTTTCCATCCACCCACGGTTTACTTCCCGCTCAACGTCAAGGAAGCCATCATGATCGAACCGGTGGAATCGGAGCCTGTGGAAACCCTGGACGCTTTTATCGAAACCATGCTGAAGATTGCCGAGGAGATCGAGACCAACCCCGAGCTGGTCCATAGCGCGCCCCACAACACAGTGGTCGGCCGCCTGGATGAAGTTAAGGCAGTAAGGCAGCCCATCCTGCGGCACAGAGCGGAGTAATCCGAAACCGCGACCAAACACGTCGCCCGGCCTTCGGCCGGGCGATTTTGGGGAGGTAGAATAACTTGCAGCGAAACATAGCTATAATTGGCGGAGGTCCCGGCGGCTACGTCGCCGCCATCCGGGCGGCACAGCTGGGCGCCAGCGTCACCGTCATCGAAAAAGCCCAGGTGGGCGGCACCTGCCTTAACTGGGGTTGCATCCCCACCAAGGCCCTTTATCAAAACGCTAACGTTATCAAAACCATCAGCCGCAGCGAAGAATTCGGCGTCACTCAGCAGGGTTTCAGCCTGGACTTCGAAAAGATTCAGGAACGCAAGAACCAGGTAGTTGTTAAGCTGCGCGATGGCATCGCCCAATTGCTGAAATCCAATGGTGTAGAATACATCGAAGGTCAGGCTAGTTTTGTCAGCGAGAAAACCATAAGCGTCAAGCCTTCCGAGGGCGAGAGCTATGAACTTCAAGCTGATAATATTATCATCGCCACCGGCTCCGTTCCTTCCATGCTTAACATACCGGGCATTGACCTGCCCGGCGTCATGAACTCGGAT
>DDWC01000150.1 GCA_002345475.1 Firmicutes bacterium UBA2296 | reverse complement strand
GCATTCAGCAGACCTGGGGCAAGTGAAGAAGGTTGCCGGTCACGGATACTACAGGGGGAACTCATATACATACGACATCCTGATAAGGACTGATAGGGACTGATGGAGTTCTGATACGGGGTGGGACAACCGGACACAGGCACCACAGCCGAGGACACAGTGACCACAGAGGCAATGGCCAGGCATGGCGCTCCCTCTCCAAAAGGGACGGTTCTTTTTGTGACTCTTCGCGCGCGCCCTCATGCGGAAAATGTGGCTCCCGGCTCTCGGCGATTGACCCCAGGGACTTCTTCGTTGTAGCGGCTAGACCGTGGCTAGCGGTGGGGAAAGGGCGCTTAGCGCTTGGCGCTTAGTAGTATGGGAGAGCATTCAGCATGCGGCATTCAGCATTCAGCAGACCTGGGGCAAGTGGAACCATCATTGAACGATCGTAAAGCATTGTTGAGTGATTGCAGTTCCCATATTGTAGGGGCACAGCATGCTGTGCCCACGTTGCCTCATGGTTATCGGGATGAATCAGCCGTTTCCCTTGTTTCCAGCAGCGCGTACATCAGGTACATTAGTTCTCTCATCAGTATGTAGTTATTCTGGGCACAGCATGCTGTGCCCCTACGCTAAAGCATGAAGGATGGGCGCGGTAAGTAACGTCCGCGAGCCAGGGTCTCGCCACTACAAAAGACGGGCGTGAAATGTATGTGTCTGGACATCGGTTACCCATCCCTATGCGTCGTTGCACAACCATGGTGTCAATGTTTTGTAGGGGCACAGCATGCTGTGCCCACGTTCTCTCAGGGTTATCGGGATGAATCAGCCGTTTCCCTCGTTTCCAGCAGCGCGTACATCAGGTACATCAGTTCTCTCATCAGGATGTCGTTATTCTAGGCACAGCATGCTGTGCCCCTACAGTAGCGGAGGAAGGATGGGCGCGGTAAGTAACGACCGCGAGCCAGGGTCTCGCCACTACAGAAGATGGAGGATCGGCGCTTAGCGCTTGGCGCTTGGTGGGGTTGGGACATTGCTGGTGGCTGGAGCCTGGCGGCTGGCGGCTTCTCCCACACGCCTGCGCTCCATGCTATAATAGTCACAAAGGGGGCGATCAGCGTGGATCATACGGGGATTGTCATGGTATATACCGGTGACGGCAAGGGCAAGACAACGGCAGCCATGGGCCTGGCTTTGCGGGCTGCCGGCCACGGCCACAAGGTCAGCATTGTGCAGTTTATGAAGGGCCAGCAGAGCGGCGAGATTGACGCCCTGGAGAAGTACCTTCCCATGGTGGATGTTTATAGATACGGCACGGAGCAGTTTGTGAATGCAGACGATCCGTCCGACGAGGATGTGGCGGCGGCTCAGGCGGGACTGAAGCGTGCCATGGAACTGCTGCGGGGTGACAGCCATGTGTTAATTCTGGACGAAGCCAACGTAGCCATTGCCTACCGCCTCATAGACGGCAAGAAGTTGAAGGAAGCCCTGGAGAATCGTCCGTCGGACATGACGGTGGTGATCACCGGGCGGGGACTGTCGCCGGAGATTGAGGCAGTGGCGGACCTGATCAGCGAAGTGAAGGAAATCCGCCATCACTGGCGCAAGGGAGTCCCGGCACAGAAGGGGATTGAGCATTAGGACGTAGCGCTTGGCGGTTGGCGCTTAGCGCTTAGTTGGCCACGTACCGGTACCCCGGAGATTGGCACATAGAGGTCGGTTCTGCTTGTTCCGAGGAATCGGAGCAGAAGGAACCGGCTTTTTGCATGCAGCATTCGGCACTCGGCAGACAGCAAAGGAAGACGAGCGCTTAGCGCATGGTGGATATGAAGCGCGCAACATTCAGCCAGGATGTCATAGGTCCGTTGGCACAGCATGCTGTGCCCCTACGTTAAAGGTTGTCGTTTTCCACATTGATATCAGTGGTCCCGTCCGACGTATTAGCGTAACGGTTCCCCAGGTCGCGAAATCACCAATCGGAATGGATCAGTTTTGATCAGGATGTCGCAGGCCCGTGGGCACAGCATGCTGTGCCCCTACAGTAGGAGTTGGCCTTTTCTGTCTGTCTGTCTGGCTGGCGGCTGGCGGCTGGTGGCTGTCCCATGCAGGACTTGCCCGCGGTGTGGCGAAATGAGAAAGATAGGAATAAGACTAATAGGAGGAATCTCCGTGAGCAAGCGCAAGCCTGAAAGCAAAGATCTCTACAACTTTAACTACCCGGGGGACATCAGTGTTTCGCCGGACGGCGCATATGTGGCCTATACCGTTACCCGTCTGGACAAGGAAAAAGACGAGGGCAAGACGGACCTTCACCTCTACGATGTAGCCGGTGCTGTAAGCCGCAGGCTGACCTACGGCGGCAAAGAGGGTAAGGCTCACTTTTCCCCGGATTCCAAGCGTCTGGCCTTTGTATCGGGCCGCAACGAAAAGGCACAGATCTACATTATGGATCTGGCCCGGGGTGGCGAGCCGTGGCAGCTACCCACCAAGGAGGCTGTGGGCAACAGTGTGGTATGGTTCCCCTGCGGTACCAAAATCGCCTACAGCGCCAAAGTTTTCAGCCAGACGGAGGAATGGGTGCCGTACCCCGGTGCCCCGGAATACGATGCCGACAGGTTAAAGGGCGTTGCGTCGAAACCACACGCAGATAAAAAGCCAGACCCCGACAAGAAGGAGAATCTGGTGAAGGTGATTACCAGGTTCAGCTACCGCCGGGACGGCGCCGGCTACCACGGCGACCTGCGGGAGCAGGTGTTTGTCACGCCTGTGCCCGCCAGCCCGCCTGTGGCTACCCTGGAACCGGCCGCCAGTCAGGCTACTAAGGGAGACTACGACCACCGCAATGTGGCTATTTCCCCGGACGGCAAGTACCTGCTAGTGTCAGCCCGGCGTGACGCCGAGGCCGACTGGTCCACTAAACGTGACCTCTGGCTGTTTGCTGTGGGCGACAATAGCTGTACCATGCTTTATGACGCGCCCGGACCGGCGGACAACCCGCTGTTTTCCCGCTGTGGCGGCTATGTGGCCTTTCTGGGCCACGACGGAAGCTCTGGTCTGTCTACCAGCACCGGGCTCTACATATTGCCGGTGGAAGAGTTTATGACGAAGCTTGCGGCAGGGGAGTCCCCGGCGCCGCTGACTAAGTCAGATGCGCGCCATGTCACGGAACGATTTGATCGGACAGCCGTAGGCGGCTTCTGGCACGACGACGCCTTTGTGTTCTCCATGGCCGATCGCGGTCAGGTGCATGCCTATGCCGCCCATCAAGATAGCGAACCTACAGCGCTGCTGACTGCGGCCCAGACGTCTTATTTTGGCCTCTGCGGCGCCTCCGGCACCCTGGCCTACATCAAGGGTGGCTTTGACCTGACCGAAGAAGTTTGCGTCCACCGTGACGGCGTTGAGGTTATGGCCTCTGCCTGCAACACTTCTCTGCAGCAAGAGCTGGATCTCTCACCGGCGCGGCACTTCGTCTATAACAGCGATGACGGGCAGGAGATTGACGGCTGGACCATATTGCCTCAGGACTTTGACGCCCAAGAGAAATACCCTCTGATGCTCTTTATTCACGGTGGGCCCCATGCCTGGTACGGACCGCGCTTTATGCTGGACGCGCAGGTGTTTGCCGCGCAAGGGTATGTGGTGCTGATGACCAACCCCAGAGGCAGCGAAAGCTACGGACAGCATTTTGCCGATGTCATCGACCGCAACTGGGGTGACCTGGACTACAAGGATGTCATGGCCGGGGTCAAGGCGGCCTTGGCGCTTGGTATCCTTGACGAGAAGCGCCTGTTTGCCCAGGGGTGGTCCTACGGTGGCTACCTGACCTGCTGGATCGTCACTCAGACTGACCTATTTAAGGCGGTATGTTCAGGAGCCCCTGTTTCGAACATGATGAGTGGCTTTGGCACTTCGGACATTACTCTGGCGGACGAACATGAATACGGCGGCAACTCCTGGGAGGGAGCAGCCCACCTGCTGAAGCACTCGGCCATTTCCTATGCCGACAGGGTGAAAACACCCTTTATGCTGATGCACGGCGAGAACGACCTGCGTTGCCCGGTGAGCCAGAGCGAGGAGTTCTACATTGCTCTGCGACGCCAGGGCAAGGATGCCGTGATGATACGCTACCCGGGGGAGTACCACGGTTTACGCCGCCCCATGCATCGGCTGGACAAGCTGGAACGCCAGGTGGCCTGGTTCAACTATCACAAGAACCTTTAGTTCTCTGGAAAGGGGAGTGACCCATGACGATTTCTAAAACTATTCTTAAGCCTCAGACCTCGATGTTTCCGCTGCCTGTGGTGGTGGTATCCTGTGCTTCGGAAGAGCACGGGGCCAACCTGATTACCCTGGCCTGGGCAGGCACACTGTGTTCCATACCGCCCACCATAGGTATTTCCATCAACCCTTTGCGCCATTCTCATGCCATCGTTGACCAGAGCAAGGAGTTCGTGGTGAACCTGCCCTCGGTATCACAGCAGGACATTGTGACTTTCTGCGGGGTGGAGTCCGGCCGCAATACAGACAAGTTTGCTCATCTCGGGCTTACCGCCGGCAAGGCGGAGACCCTGAAGTACGCGCCGATTCTCGCGGAGTTTGCCATAAACATTGAATGTGTGGTAACCAGGCAAGTAGACCTGGGGTCGCATACGCTGTTTCTTGGCGAGATTAAGGCCACCCAGGTATCAGACAGCGTGCTGGACAAGGACGGCAAGATATCGACTCGCCTGGCCGATCCCATTGCCTATGCCGGGTCTCGCTATTACGCTCTGGGAGACGCCTACCCTCTGCGACGGAATTGATTGTTGTCCGTTTTGCACATCTGATATAATAGGGCGTGTAGTTTAGGAGGTGAGGACTTTGGATAAGGATATTAAGCAGGAAAACGGCGACGCCGGCACCTTGCATATCGCTGATGATGTCGTCGGTATAATCGCCAGCCTGGCCGCGGCGGAAGTCCCCGGTGTCAGTTCGACTACCGGTGGCAGCCTGGTCAACATGCTGGGAGGCAAGAAGAACCTTTCCAAAGGGGTCAAGGTTACCGTAGGTGAGCAGGAAGCTGCCATAGATCTGCATATCGTTGTGGAATACGGCATGATTATCCCGGAGGTGGCTCATCAGGTGCAGGAAAAGGTCAAGAAGGCCGTGGAAAGCATGACAGGTCTTGATGTTATCGAAGTAAATGTCTATGTGCAGAACGTAGGGATACTTGAGTTCAAAGAGGCGGAAGGACGGGGCAATTAAAGGAGGTAAGTCTATGACTTTAGTGGACCGCGTTTTGTTGACCGTCTACGCGCTGGCCGTGGCCCTGATCAGCATTTTTGTCATCAGTGCTTTTTTGGGACTGCCTCCTGCGTGGAATGCCATGGCTATACTGAACGCTCTTTCGGCCTGGCAGGCGGTTCCCATAGCCGCGCTCTTCTTTCTTTTCAGCATCCGGGTTTTGCTTTCGGGCTTGCGCAAGGAGCGCAGCAGCAAGACGGCCATCACGCAGAAGACTGAGCTGGGCGAAGTGCGCATCAGCCTGGACGCTCTGCAGAACGTGGCACAGCGCGCTGCCTTATCGGTGCGGGGCATCAGAGAAGCCAGGACAGGGGTACATTCCGCCGAAGACGGCCTGGTCATTAACACCCGGGTGGCTACGTCCATCCAGGACAATGTGCCGACGCTGTCCGCCACTCTGCAGGGCATAGTTAAGCAAAGCGTTGAAGAAAGTACCGGCATGAGCGTCAAAGAGGTGCGTGTATTAATCGACGATATTGCTCCCGCCAACAAAGTCAGGGTCAGGTAGGTGATGATATGAACTCACCATTGCGCGACATGATGCTCCACTATCGCGGCCGCATCATCGGGACTTTGCTGGGGTTGTTTGTAGCCCTGATCCTGGTGCATTACGGCCTCTTTGCAGGTTTCTTTATCCTTTCACTGACGGTTATAGGATATGTGATCGGCACCAGACTTGACGGTGACGATTCTTTGCGGGAATTGCTGGAGCGCATATTGCCTCCGGTAGACTAAAACCACCGTCCGGTGGTTTTTTTGTGGGACAGCCACAATACGACTTAGGAGGCGAGACACATGAGCAGACGCAATGCCCGCGAGGTGGTGCTGCAGACTCTTTTCCAACTGGATGTGGGACTTTCCACCCGGGACAAGGCTTTTGCCTTCGCCCTGGAAGAGACTCCGCTGGGCGACAAGGACCGGGAATTTGCCGAAGTAATAGTTAAGCGGGCGGTGGTCGACTGGCAGGAGAGCGACAAGGTCATTGCCGAGGCGGCCATAGACTGGGAACTGGACCGCCTGGCGCGGCTGGACAGGTGCCTGCTGCGGCTGGCTCTGGCGGAACTGTCAATTGGCGCAGAGGACACTCCACCCGGCGTTATCATCAACGAGGTCATTGAGCTGGCCAAGGCTTACAGCAGCGAAGAATCTGGCAAGTTTATCAACGGCATCCTGGGTGAGCTGTTAAGAGGACGCACTTTGTCGTAAAAAGCGCGACAAGTTGTGCTAAAATTGAAAAAGAACATGTCGAAAGGGGTAGTTTTTTTGGCTAATATTATCGATGGAAGACAAATCGCAAAAGAGATCCGCGAAGGACTGAAGAAGGAAATTCAGGCTATGGCCACAAAACCCGGCCTGGCCGTAGTATTGGTGGGCGCCGATCCCGCCAGCGCCACGTACGTGGGCATGAAGGAGAAGGCGTGTCAGTCAGTGGGGATGAATTCTCAGGTGTTCCGCCTGCCTGAGGAGACTACCCAGGACGAATTAATGCAACTGATCGACGACCTGAACAACGACAAGACGGTGCACGGCATTCTGGTGCAGCTGCCGTTGCCGCGCCACCTCGACCAGATGGCCGTATTTGGCGCTGTAAAGGCCGAGAAGGACGTAGACGGTTTCCATCCGATCAACGTTGGTCTGATGAACCTGGGCCTCATGGATGAGGCTCTCATGCCGTGCACGCCGGCAGGGGTCATGGAAATGCTGGATTACATCGGCTATGACGTCCACGGGAAGCACGCAGTAGTGGTCGGCCGCAGCAATGTCGTGGGCAAACCCATGGCGGCTATGTTGCTCCATGCCGGGGCCACTGTGACGGTGACCCATCGCCATACCGCGGATTTGGGACATCACACCCGCCAGGCGGACGTTCTCGTGGTGGCGGTCGGCAAGGTCAACCTGGTTACCGCGGACATGATCAAGCCCGGTGCCGTAGTTATCGACGTTGGCACCAACCGCGTCGGCAAGGAACTGCTGGGCGATGTGGATTACGATGCTGCCAGCGAGGTGGCCTCTTACATTACGCCTGTTCCCGGCGGAGTGGGGCCCATGACCA
>DDWC01000229.1:3775-3961 GCA_002345475.1 Firmicutes bacterium UBA2296 | reverse complement strand
ACCGCGGCTGCTGGCACGTAGTTAGCCGGGGCTTCCTCCTTGGGTACCGTCACTTTCTTCGTCCCCAAAGACAGAGCTTTACGATCCGAAAACCTTCGTCACTCACGCGGCATTGCTGGTTCAGGGTTTCCCCCATTGACCAATATTCCCGACTGCTGCCTCCCGTAGGAGTCTGGGCCGTATCTC
>DDWC01000229.1:3599-3737 GCA_002345475.1 Firmicutes bacterium UBA2296 | reverse complement strand
GCTAATCAGACGCGGGCCCATCCCAAAACGGCCGAAGCCTTTCTTGTATCTACTATGCAGTAAATACACCACATACGGTATTAGCAACGCTTTCGCGTTGTTATCCCGAATTTTGGGGCAGGTTGCCCACGCGTTACT
>DDWC01000229.1:3337-3470 GCA_002345475.1 Firmicutes bacterium UBA2296 | reverse complement strand
TATTCAGAAAGCAGATTGGCTCTGCTTACGAATTACTTATTTGTTGTACTTCTAGCCTCCAGCCACCAGCCGCCAGCTGACAGCCAACGATGATGGTGGAGAACTCAAAGATACGGGTTTTTGACATCTACAC
>DDWC01000229.1:0-3272 GCA_002345475.1 Firmicutes bacterium UBA2296 | reverse complement strand
ACTGTTTAGTTTTCAAGGATCAAACCCGCCACACATCTCTTGCGGGGAAGATTATCATAACATCTCTGTTGGCCCTTTGTCAACCAAACTATCTGCCAGAAAAGGTATCGGTTACGTCCATTTGGGCATATGAAAGGGGCGGCTCAAGCCGCCCCTAAGCCTGTGATCAAGAGCTCAGCGCAAGGGCTTGTCCCGGGATATTATGTCGGCGTAAGTCTCGCGCTCGACGATGACGCGCGACTGCCCGTCCTTTACCAGAACTACCCCAGGGCGCGGCAACCGGTTGTAGTTGCTGGACATGCTGAAGTTGTAGGCGCCGGTGGCGAACACCGCCAAGACATCCCCGGGAGCCACTTGCGGCAGTTTTACGTCCCAGATCAGCATGTCTCCTGACTCGCAACACTTGCCAGCGATGGAATATAGTTTTGTTCTAGGTTGGTCAAGTTTGTCGACAACTGCACATTCATATTTAGCCCCGTACAGGGCAGGGCGGGGGTTGTCTGTCATGCCGCCGTCCACCGAGACGAAAGTTCGTATGCCCTCTATCTCCTTGACAGTGCCGATGCTGTACAAGGTGGTTCCAGCGCTGCCGATAATCGACCTGCCGGGCTCAAGCACCAGAATAGGGTCGATACCTAACCTTTCGTTTTGGGCTTGGGCGTGTTCCAGGACGATGGCCACCAAATCAGCGATGGGAGATTCCGGTTCATCCGCCGTGTAGCGTATCCCCAGTCCTCCACCCAGGTTGAGTTGGCTGGGAGTAAAGCCAAAGGTAGACATATACTTCTCCACCAGTTGGTACATCACTTCCACCGCCTGGGCAAAGCCGGAAAGGGCCTGAATTTGTGATCCTATATGGCTGTGATAGCCCTGCAGCTGTATGAAATCGTGGGTCAGGGATAAACGGATGGCGTAAGCAAGTGCATCACTGTTGACGGCAAAGCCGAATTTTGAGTCGTGTTGTCCCGTCTGAATGTACTTGTGCGTCGCAGCGTCCACGCCCAGGGCCACCCGCAACAGAACTGCAGTCTTACGTTGTCTCTCTTTGGTTAAAACATCCAGCATACTTAGTTCATTCAGGTTATCAACTACGATTGTTCCCACACCGGCATCCAGCGCCATGGCCAGCTCGCCGCTGCTTTTGTTGTTGCCATGGAAATATATGCGTTCCACCGGAAAATTTGCCGCCATGGCTGTGTACAGTTCTCCGCCGGAGACTACGTCCAAATACATGCCTTGCTCTTCGATGATCTGGCAAATAGCCATGGTAAGCATGGCCTTGCCGGCGTAGGCGATGCGATTACGGTTGCCCGAACAGAAGGCCTCACTGTATTGCCTACAGTTGTGCCGGATGTGCTCTTCGTCCAGCACAAATAGGGGAGTGCCATATTTGTCAGCGAGATCTTTGGCGGGTAAACCTCCGATGTGTAGTGCTCCTGTAATATTCCTGGACGTTCCTGTAAGCATGTGCATCACCTTCCCCGATAATTCGCAATCCGTGTATATTCTAGCACAATACGCAAGCCACCACGCGCCCAAAGACAAGCACACGAGAATCATGTCGCCAATGCAAAAGAGAAGGCAATCTAAGTAAGACGCCTTCTCCTGGGAACCCGCTTATTCTTCCTCTTCGGCCTTCTGCGACACCTTAGCCAATGCCACCACGTAATCATCTTCCTCTAGTTTTATAATGGTGACGCCCTGGGTTGAACGCCCCATTTGCGAGATTCCTCTCATGTCCATGCGGATGATAATGCCGTTCTCGGTGATAACCATGAGGTCGTCATCGGTGCTGACTATGCGCAGCGATATGATGGGGCCATTGCGATCACTCTGTTTGATAGTCTGTATGCCCTTGCCGCCCCGGGTCTGCTTGCGGTATTCGGAGAGGCGGGTACGTTTGCCAAAGCCGTTCTTGGTGACCACCAGCACATCGGAGCCCTCTCTGGCGATATCCATGCCGACTACGCTATCCTTAGCTCCGAGATTTATGCCCTTGACGCCGCGCGTAGCGCGACCCATGGGTCGTACGTCGGCTTCGTCAAACCTTATGGCCAGACCGGCAGACGTTCCCAGGATAATATCCTGCTTGCCGTCTGTAAGCCTTACGCCGATAAGCTCGTCTCCGTCCTGGAGTGAAATACCGATGATACCGGTGGAGCGGATGTTTGCATACTCACTGAGCGAGGTCTTCTTGACCATACCCAGTTTAGTACCCATGAGCAGGAAGCTATCGTTGTCAAACTCCTGAATAGGTATTACCGCCGTTACCTTTTCGTCAGACTCCAGAGGAATGAGGTTTATGACGGCCAAACCTCGGGCCTGGCGACTGGCTTCAGGAATTTCGTGCACCTTAAGCCGGAACACTCGACCTCTGCTGGTGAAGAAACATATGTGATGGTGCGTAGTGGTTATGAAGAGATTCTCAACAAAGTCCTCTTCCCTCGTGCCCATGGCGGTTATCCCGCGCCCGCCGCGTTTTTGACTGCGGTAGGTTACCAGAGGCAAACGCTTGACATAGCCTTGATGGGTCAAAGTAATGACCACATCCTCTTCGGCTATGAGATCCTCATCACTGATCTCTCCGGGGGCAAAGGTAATCTCACTACGCCTTTCATCGGCGAACTTTTCGCGAACTTCAGCGAGTTCATACCGGATGATAGACAGGAGCAGCTTTTCATTGCCCAGTATTTCCTTAAGTCGGGCTATGGTCTTGATGACTTCGAGGTATTCATCCTCGATTTTCTGTCTCTCGAGACCAGTCAGCCTTTGCAGGCGCATATCCAGAATAGCCTGGGCCTGCTTCTCGGACAGGCGGAACTTTTCCATCAGGCCATTGCGAGCTTCTTCCGTGGTGCGCGAGGCCTTGATCAGCGCGATTATGGCATCGATGTTGTCAAGGGCAATCCTGTATCCCTCAAGTATGTGTGCGCGCGCCTCAGCCTTGTCCAGTTCGAACTTGGTACGTCTGGTGACGACATCCTTCTGATGCTCAAGATAGTGGTAGAGCATCTCCTTGAGAGTCAGCGTGCGAGGCTCACCGTTCACCAGCGCCAACATGATTATGCCAAAAGAAATCTCCAACTGGCTGTGTTTGAGCAGCTGATTAAGAACCACATTGGGGTTAGCATCACGCCTGAGCTCGATGACCACGCGGGTCCCGTCCCGGTCACTCTCGTCGCGCAGATCTGTAATGCCGTCTATCTTCTTGTCACGCACCAGATGAGCTATCTTCTCTATCATCTTGGCCTTGTTGACCTGGTACGGCAACT
>DDWC01000132.1 GCA_002345475.1 Firmicutes bacterium UBA2296 | reverse complement strand
AAGCGGAGAAAGTGTCGAGAAAGGAACCACATCCGGACGAACAGGCTTCGTTAAGCAGAATGCTTTCTATAACCCCATCCCGAATCCGCATGCTCTTCATATCCTGACCACCAATGTCCAGCACGAAGCTGACCCCAGGGCAGAAATGTTCTGCTGCACGAAAGTGAGCTATCGTTTCAATCTCCCCTAAGTCGGCCTTAAGTGCCGTCTTGATGAGACTCTCCCCATAGCCGGTGACAGCCGATTGAGCCACAAAAGCTCGAGATGGCATCTTCGAGAGGAAGTCCTTGAGTGCGGTAAGGCTCGATTCCAGGGGGCTCCCGCCGTTGCTGGCGTAGTGCGCATGCAATAATTGGCCTTCCTTGTTAATTACGCATAGTTTGGTTGTGGTTGAACCTGCATCTATGCCGACGAAGCAGGGGCCTTCGTGCTCCGCCAACGGGGCATACTGGGCCTTATGCAAAGCGTGCCGCTCTCTGAACTGGTGCAGTTCCTCCGCGTCTGCAAACAGCGGTTCCAGTCTCGGCGCCGCATGAGCGGCCAGCTGCGTCCTTTCTTCGAGGGCGCGAATCAGGCGCGAGAGAGACTGAGGAGGACGTTTTCCGGCCTCTATAGCTGCCCCCATGGCAACAAAAAGCTCTGGACGGTCCGGAATGATGGCCTGTCCCTCTGACAAAGCCAGAGTCTCAATGAAGCGTCGGCGCAACTGGGGCAAAAACGACAAGGGTCCACCGAGGAAGGCCACATTGCCTCGGATGGGGTGGCCGCAGGCCAATCCGCCAATGGTCTGCATGACCACCGCCTGAAAAATGGACGCGGCGACATCCTCCTTGGCTACTCCCTCGTTAAGCAGCGGCTGCACATCCGTCTTGGCGAAGACACCACAGCGCGCCGCAACCGGATAAATGTGTTTATGCTGTTCAGCCAGCTTATCCAAACCCTGTGCATCAGTGTTCAGGAGAGTAGCCATCTGATCAATAAACGCTCCGGTGCCGCCGGCACAGATTCCATTCATGCGCTGTTCCAGACCGCCGGAAAAGTAGATGATTTTGGCGTCTTCGCCACCAAGTTCCACCGCCACATCTGTATCCGGGTGATAGGCACGCAGAGCCTGGGTGGCAGCTATTACTTCCTGCACGAAACTGGCCCCTACAGCCTCAGAAATACCGATCCCTCCCGAGCCAGTGAAGCTAAAGGACAGATGGTCATGGCACAGAAAGGCCTGCAGTTCCCGAAGGAGGCCGAGAACCGAGAAACGCACTTCTGAATAGTGCCTGCGATAGTCCCCATATACTATTCTCTGCTCATCATCCAGGACAGCGACCTTGACAGTGGTCGATCCGACATCAATCCCCAACGAATATCTGTTTGCCATATCTTCCGGTGCCGCAAGGGCACTCCTTGTCACCTCCCAAGAGCTTCGTTCCTCACATTAGCGGGGCAAACAATTGCAGGATAGCGCTCTGTGCTGATTTATGCCACGGCAAGTTTGCATAGTCATCAACGCTGGCTTCCTTGCTCAGTTGCAGCGTCTGGAGAAAGTCTTGTTTGATGTCCCTTACGCACTCGGCTTCAAACATCCACACCGCACATTCAAAATGCAGGAAAAGGCTACGGTAGTCCATATTGATCGTTCCCACCACGGCGTATTTATCGTCCACCAGAAAAGTCTTGGAGTGAATAAACCCGGGGATATACTCATAGATCTTTACACCCGCTTCCACAAGCGGTCGGTAATTAGCTCTGGTCACGGCCTGCACGTACCACTTGTCTGTTTTGTACGGGGTGATGATGCTCACCGCCACACCACCCTTAGAAGCTGAGCACAGGGCATTGGTCATCTCATGGTCGAGAATCAGGTAGGGAGTGGTGATGCAAATAGAGTCGATAGCCTTATTAATTAGATTAAGGTACACTCTTTGTCCGACCGGTTCAAAATCCAGGGGGCTGTCGGCAAAAGGCTGGACAAAACCCTTTGCAGGGGTGAGGGTGCTTTCCGGGAGAGAAGACAGGAAGTGTGCGAAGTCATCCTCCGTGGGGCGGAGGTAGTTCCACATGGTCAGAAACATCACCGTCATGCTGCGCACAGCTTCTCCCTCTATGCGGACCGCAGAGTCCTTCCAGTGTCCGTACTTCTCCCTTTCGTTGATATATTCATCCGCCAGGTTAATACCTCCGGTAAATCCCACTGTGCCGTCCACCACAGCTATTTTGCGATGATCACGATTGTTGTGGATGAGGGAGAGCACAGGTGTCAACGGATTGAACACGGCAACACTGATACCCATCTTCTCAAGGTAGCGCGGGTAATCCCTGGGCAGGGTCAGAACACAACCGAGATCGTCATAAATTAGCCTGACGTCAACACCTTGCTCCACCTTGCGGCGAAGTATTTCCAGTACGCTGTTCCACATTAAGCCCTCTTCAATAATAAAATACTCGAGAAAAATGAATCGCGTGGCTTCCTCCAGCGCCTGCCTCAGCCGCGCAAACTTCTCCTCTCCTGTCGCCAGGTACTCCGTGCTGGTGTTGGCATGGGGTGGGTAGAGTGCATAGTCCTGTATATAGGCAGCCTGCACAGCTGCATGACGGTCTGTCGCGGCAATTTGCTGAACCACATCCGGGCTGCGACCCAGGCAACGCGCTGTGGTTTCATTGACAAACGCCATTTTCCCCCGGCTACGTCTACTCATTTTGCTCCGCCCAAAGAGAAGGTAAAACATACCTCCGAAAACCGGGAAAAGCATGATTGGAACTATCCAGGCTATCTTGTACGCCGGATTGTCATGCCCCCTGATTATCCACAATACTGCCACGACGCTGACAGCAATGCTGACGAAGTAGAAGGTAGTCATGTGTCGCTGAAAGCGCAGTATCACTACGACCAGCAAAGACAACTGCAGCAACAAGGCCAACAGCAGCAAAAGCGCCCTCTGCGTAGAAGGTTTTAGCGAGTCTGTCCCCTTCATCCGGCTCCCTCCTTGCCCTCTGTAGTCTAATATACACCAGACTGGGATCGATTGCCTGCGCGGTGGGCGAATTCCTTTGACAAGCGAAGAGAAAATGCCCCTTCACTGGCACTGACACGGCAAGCCATAGGATGCTATACTGAGATTACTGTTAACTTAGTAAATTATTTAGCGAGGTGCGTCCATTGGCAAAATACCTGCTTACACTGAGTGGCATGACCTGCGACAGCTGCGAAAAGAAACTGCTCACTGCAGTCGCCGCAATCCCGGGGGTCACAGAGGTCTCTGCTGATTTCACCGTTAATACGATGAGTCTGGAGGTAAGTTCCCAGGAGGTTCTGGATCACGCCATAATGGCGTGCGAGGCGACCGGATACCCGGTGCTATCGGCCTCTGCGTATGCAAGGCCCCGCCACGGCAAAGGACGCGCCATGACTCTGGCTGGCCAGGCGGCGGGGCTGGTGGCTTTGGCCGCGGTTATACTTCTCATCAGCCCCAGGCTCAATTTTAGCCTGCACGCCCTGGATTCCTCTCTGGGCTATGGCGCTCTCTTTGCCGTCGGACTTGTTACCTCTGTTCACTGCATCGGCATGTGTGGCGGCATCAATATGGCGCAGTGCATTTCATACAAGCAGAAGCACCCTGATTCGGGTGTAACTCGACCCAGTCTCATATATAACTCCTTCCGCGTGCTTTCCTACACCGCTGTCGGCGCCCTTGCAGGAACGTTGGGCTCGGCTTTCAACATATCCGGCAATTTTAAGGGTTTCGTCTCGCTGGCGGCTGGGCTACTCATGATTGTAATGGGGTTTAATCTGCTGGGCATGATGGGGGCGTTGAGGCGTTTTGTACCTAGACTCCCCAGTATGGACGTTGCGTCACGGACCTCGCGCATCAGTCCCGCGGCTGTGGGAATACTCAACGGCTTCATGCCTTGTGGCCCACTGCAGGCTATGCAGCTTTATGCTCTGAGCACAGGCAGCCCACTTCAGGGGGCCTTGGCGATGCTCTTCTTTGGTATTGGCACTTTCCCGGTCATGTTTGCTTTTGGTAGCGTCAGCACCATGCTCAGTGGAAAGTTCACACGACAGTTGCTCAAGGTCAGCGGTGTGCTTGTCATCATACTGGGGGTCATCGCCTTCGACAGAGGACTTGGTCTCGTCAATGGCGGAGGCAACAGCCCCATCTCTCCAGGAGGCTCAACACAAGGTGCACCAACAGAACTGACCGTGCGTGAGGGAAGTGCCATTGCGGTAATGCAAGACGGTTTTCAGGAAGTACGTGTTAATGTGTGGCCGCGCGGATATCAGCCATTTGTCATACAGAAGGATGTGCCAGTTCGTTTGACGTTTATTGTCGAGCAGGGCAACCTGAACGGCTGTAACAATGCCATAGTCATTCCCAGTCTGGAACTGGAACAACGCTTGGCTGTAGGCGAGACGATCATGGAGTTTGCCGCCGGCGAAACCGGAGAGTTCCGCTACATTTGCTGGATGAATATGATTCGCAGCACTTTTCTGGTCGTGCCGGACCTGGCCGCCGTGACCCCCTAGCCGATAATTGCTGTTTCCTTCCTGACTTTTCTGTCGCATAATGTAGCTAAGGTGAGAGCGCTTCAGGCAAAAGGCGAGCCACCAAAAAAGATACGGAGATGGGAATGTGCACGTAGGGATCACTTACGATCTCAAGGAATCGTACCAACAAATGGGCTACAGTGACGAGCAGGCCGCCGAGTTCGACGCGATAGACACAATTGACGCTATAGAGCAAAGCCTGCAGCTGCTGGGCCACACTACCGACCGGGTCGGTGGAATCACAGCTCTAGCCACCAGATTAGTGGCAGGAGAGCGATGGGACATGGTATTCAACATTGCGGAGGGCTACCACGGAGCAGCCAGGGAATCACAGGTGCCGGCACTGCTTGATGCGTACCGCATACCCTATACCTTCTCTGACCCCGCTGTACTTGGGCTATGTCTTAGCAAGAGCCTCACAAAACGCGTAGCTCGCGATCTGGGACTGCCCACCGCCGACTTCGCAGTGGTCCGGGATGAAGCGGACCTTGCGCAGGTTGAACTGAAATACCCTGTATTCGTCAAACCCGACGCGGAAGGGACCAGTAAGGGCATTGATGACCGGTCGATCGCCACGTCACCCGCCGAGCTGGAGAGTGCCTGCCGAAGGCTGTGGCGGAAATTCGACCAGCCCGTGCTGGTCGAAGAGTTTCTGCCTGGAAGGGAGTTTACAGTGGGGATCCTGGGAACAGGCCGCGCAGCCCGTTGCCTGGGTGCTATGGAGGTTCTCATCGTTACAGACGCAACCGAAGACGTTTACTCCTATGACAACAAGATGAACTACCAGGAAAATGTCCGTTATGTGTCCCTTGAAGGCAGCCTCAGAGAAACCTGCTGCCAGCATGCCTTGCGCGCCTGGCAGGGGCTGGGGTGCCGAGACGGAGGACGCGTGGATTTGCGCATGGATGCTGAAGGTATACCCAACTTCCTTGAGGTAAACCCTCTGGCTGGCCTTAACCCGAAACATTCCGATCTGCCCATTCTGGCTCGCCTGCAACAGATGCCCTATGAGACCCTGATAGAGGAGATTGTGAAATCCGCCCGAGTACGAATATAAAGCCTCCAGGAAGAAGAGAGACCGGCGCTTACTGCGTCGGTCTCTCTTCTTCCTGGCCGCCTGTGTACTTCGCGAATCGTCTTTTTTGCTGGCCATGCACCTGATCCCGACGAGGCCACGGCCACCCGCCGAAATGGGTGCGCTGGTAGTCGTTATAGGCGGCCGCTATCTCTTCTTTCGTGTTCATCACAAAGGGGCCGTACTTGGCGATGGGCTCTCCAATGGGCTCGGCCTCCAGCAGCAGGAAGTAGCTCTGCTTCGCACCATTTTCAATCCTTATGCCGCTATCCCCAGGCAGATCGATGCCATAACCGGCCTCATAAGGCTCTCCATCGACGAGCATCGTTCCCCCGCGGTAATAGTATAGTGTGCGATTGAGCGTAGGGCTCACAGAAGGCAAATCCAGCGCCGCACCAGGTTCGAGTTCAGCCAGCATGATGCTGACATTGTTCTCCCGTTTGGCCGCCCAGGATGCCGGAGTAGGAGGAAGCGCATTTTGTCCGTTCAGTGAGCCGGCTATCAGTCTCACTTTGCTCTTCGCTCCCCCGTCGCCTTGTACTGTCACCACGGGTATGTCTTCTGACCATAGCATTTTATAGCTCGGCTCCACAAACTTGTCCCGCGACGGGAGGTTCAGCCACACCTGAAACAGCTCCAGAGGATTGTCGGCATCGGTGTTGATCAGAGGGAACATCTCTGCGTGCTGACACCCGCTCCCGGCCGTCATCCACTGCACATCACCCATGCCGTATCGACCTGAAGCCCCCATGGAATCGGCGTGGTCGACAAAGCCTGTCAGCACAATAGTGACCGTTTCAAATCCGCGATGAGGATGCACCGGGAACCCGGGCACTTTCTCGCCATGATACATGTTCCACCCACTGGGATTGCCGAAGTCATTGCCGAGAGCCCTCCCAGCCAGTCCTCCGACTGGCCCCAGATGCCCATTACCTGCCGGGTAGTCGTCCCTGTGGTGCGCGCAAAACAGGAAAGGCTCCCTCATCTGCCAGTGGAAACCAAGCTTCTGGATCTTATGCTTCATTCTTATCCACATCCTTTCGGCTATTGTGACGGGGTGTTTTCCAGGAAAAGTTACTCGCCAAAACGCTGGCTTAAGTGAGAGTCAAGACTTCGCAGCAAGTCCTGCTGCAGAAGATCAAACCTGACCAGCAGGGACTTCCCCGAGTCAGTTACGCCTGAATTACCGCCTCCACTACCACCCGATTGTCGGTGCACTATTTCATATCCGAGCCTCTCTTCGGCCTTGCGGATTTTGCCCCAGGCGTGGCGATATGACATCCCCATCGACTGTGCGCCGCCGGTCAATGAACCGCTCTTCTCTATTTCCTTGAGCAGGCGCTGCAGCCCTTCACCAAAAAGCTGGCAACCGTCATCATCTTCCAGCCACAGGCGGACCCTGGCACGCATTCGTATCACCCCTAGTAGAGAATGTCGCCACAGAGAAACTCTCTGGTACGCTGATTATCTGGATCAGAAAAGATCTTCTCCTTGCTGTTGACCTCAATAATTCGTCCCTTCTCCAGCAGGCAGACTCTGTCGCCGACGCGCCTCGCCTGGAACTGGTTGTGGGTTATCCACACGATGGTCGATCTGTGCTCCGCGGCGTAACTAGTCACCATGCCTTCGATAATAGCAATGTTCTCAGGATCCAGATTCGCTGTAGGCTCATCCAGCAGCAGGACCTTCGGGGAAAAGACCAGGGCCCGGGCCAGTGCCACACGTTGTGCCTCCCCTCCCGAAAGAGTCGCGGCAGGCTGGTCCAGAATCCCACTCAGGCCAAGGCGTTCGATTATGGGGGTTATGGCTGCTTTGTCGACGGCCTGACGCCTTAGCTTTAAGGGATAGACGATATTATTCCAGACGCGCTCGTTGAGCAGTGCCGGTCGCTGAAAGACTGTGGTAATCTGGCGCATAATCTGGAGCTCCGGGGTGAAGTTGCTGCTTAGGTACGTGCGTCCGAACAACGTCATCTTCCCACTGTCTGGTGGCGTCAAAAAGTTCAGCAGGCGCAGCAGAGTGCTCTTCCCCGCGCCGCTGGGACCCAGCAAACAGAAAATCTCGCCTTCCCTGAGCTCAAGTTGCTCCACAGTGAGCCTGAACTCACCGTAGTCTTTTACTATTCCCTGTAAAGAGTAACTCACACCTCTAGCTTCAAGCTGTGACAACACTATTCCTCCTCCAGCAACTGACGTTTCTGCAGGTAGAGCATAGCCAGGTTGGTGATGAACGTAATCAGCAATAATACTATTCCGAAAGCGATGGCAACGCCAAAATTGCCCTTGCGGGTTTCCAGTACTATGGCTGTAGTCAGAACCCTCGTCCGACCTTCGATATTGCCGCCCACCAGCATTACGGCCCCCACCTCGGATATCACCCCGCCAAACCCCGCGATAATAGCCACTAAGACACCCACCCTGGCTTCTCGGATCGCCGCCCATGAAGCCTGAAGTTTTGTCGCACCAAGGGCTCGCAACTGTCGCAGCAGATTGCGATCCACCGAGGCCACGGCGGCCATGGTAAAACCGGCCACAAGAGGAAATGCGATTATTGTCTGAGCGGTAATCATGGCCTTGACGGTGAAGAGCCAGCGCAGTGAGCCCAGCGGCCCTGACGCAGATAAGAACAAAAACACAAAGAGCCCAACCACAACTGGCGGGAACCCCATGCCGGTGTAGAGCAGGGCGGTGACCACCTGCTTGCCGCGGAAGCGCGACAGGGCCAAAAGGGCCCCCAAAGGGACCCCGATCAGTGTACTAAGAAACAGAGCGATCCCTGACACCCTGAGCGATACCGCAATTATGTCATATATATAGGGATCTAAAGAGAAAAGCAGGCGTATGGATTCAAAGAACCCATCACTAATAGCTCCCACAACAGACCTCCGTTAAGTTATTTACTAGCGTTCGGGAAGAACAGTGGCTGACCAAAATCCGCAACACCAAACGCTAGCAAGTCAGCCTGAACCTCTTCGGAAACAAAAAACTCAACAAGTAGCATGGCCGCAGCATATTCTACATGCGCATGTTTATCCGGATTTAACGGGATAATGCCATAGGGGTTGAAGAGGGCGTCGTCCCCTTCAAAAACAATCTGCAGGTTGGGAAGGTTGTTCTGCATGGCCAGATAGGTTCCGCGATCGGCCAGCGTAAAGGCGCCCATTTCATTGGCGGCGACCAGGGTATCCCCCATGCCCTGCCCGATGGAGAGATACCAGGCTTTGTCAGCAAAGTCCGGCAGGCCAGCCTTTGGCCACAGGCTCATCTCCATGTTGTGAGTGCCGGAATTATCTCCGCGGGAGAGAAAGCTGGTCGCGTTCTGCTCCATGTAGGATACCATGCCTGCCAGTGCCCGGGACAAGTCTTCACTCTCCCTCAAAGCATTAGCTGCTCTGGGACCTATATAGACATAATCATTATACATGACGTCATAACGCTCTGTGCCAAAGCCTTGCGACACAAAAGCCTCCTCAAGGGCTCTGGAGTGAACAAGTATGACGTCACAGTCTCCGCTTTTGCCTAACTCTATGGCAGCGCCGGTACCCAACGACATGACTTCGACCTTGATGCCGTATCTGCTCTCAAACTTTGGCAGCAGATAGTGCAGAAGCCCGGAGTCATAGGTGCTGGTGGTGGTGGCGAGCATGATGGAAGATCGCGGTGCGGGGTCCGTGGTTTGACAACCAGCAGACAGGAGCATCATAGCAACTGAGATCAGGGTTACTTGTATCACATATTTCATAGCTTCTCCTCGTCAAACTCGTTATGCTCATCTGGACATATCGCTTTGACATATATTCGCTTAGTATCAGTCAGTCCCTGCAGGATAATGTGTACTGAAAAGAGAAAGTTCAGTTTTAAGATTTCTCGTATGGAGATGAAGAAATGGACATTGTGAATCTTCGCAAGCTTTTCCCTGTTACTGAAAGTTGCGTCTATCTTAATAATGCCGCTGAGGCTCCTCTGAACGAACGCAGTCGAATACGGCTCAACGAATACTTCTCCCACATGAGCCTTTCGCCCCAGGATAAGCCGGGAGGGCGCAGTCGCATACGACAGAAGCTGAGCACTTTGCTGGGTGGAGCTCCCGATGAATACGCTCTGGTCACGAGTACCGGCGTGGGGCTCAGCCTGGTAGCAGCCGGTGTGGATTGGTTGCCTGGAGACAATGTAGTGCTACCCCTGGATGAACACTGGAATAACACTTACCCCTGGCTAAATTTGGCGCGCCGGGGTGTGGAGATCCGTGGGGTAGAGCCTGACGCCAATTTGCGCATAACGCCGGAGAGTTTAGCCCGACATATAGATGACAGAACCAGAGTCGTTGCCGTAGCGGCTGTTCGATTTAACTCAGGATTTCGCGCCGACCTTAAAAGCATTGGGCATCTGGCGCACAGGCACGGCGCCATCTTTGTAGTGGACGGCATACAGGCCGCTGGGGCTGTGCCCATGAACGTGATCGATGACGACATCGACGTGCTGGCCTGCGGCGGTTTTAAGTGGCTACAAGGGCTTCCGGGAACTGGATTTGTCTATGTAAACCGCAGAGTGCAGCCGATGATAAACCCTGTGATGCCGGGAATGTTTGCCGGGGAGAATGACCTGCGAGAACTGAAGTTCTGGCCCGATGCCAGACGATACGAAACGGGTTCCTTGGCCTATCCTCTCTTTTATGCCTGGGAGGCCGGCCTGGAGCTGCTTGTTGAAACAGGGGTCCCGAATATACACAAGAGACTTGCTTCTCTGACTGATCAACTGGTGGCAGGAATTACGGCGAAAGGCCTGGAACTGCTCACGCCCATTTCCAGTGCAAGTGAACGATCAGGTATTGTTGTATTTTCTGCCGGCACCCCGGATGTCAACGAGACCCTCTACGCGAAGTTCAAACAGGAGGGCATTATAGTTACATTGCGCGCCAATGCGCTGCGGGTAAGCCCGGGGCTGTTTAACGACAGTAATGACATCGACGCCCTGCTGAATGTGCTTTGAGACTATGGGATCAACTCTGACTTCGACGCTGGGA
>DDWC01000193.1 GCA_002345475.1 Firmicutes bacterium UBA2296 | reverse complement strand
AGACGCTAACCCCGATCAGGGCCATGGGCACGATAAAGAGCAACGGCTGTGCCCTTATGAGACCGGGGAAAGAGGCTGCCTGCATTATGGAATAAGCCAAATACAGCACCATTACACCAGTCACCAGCAATGGAGCGATCAGTTTGCCTATTTTACTGCTATTCACGCTCTTGCACCTCCCCTGCCCCCAGCATTTCTGTGGCGAACTTCACAGTCGCCAGCAAGCCTAGTTCCAGAGCCCCTTCATCGATGTCGAAATGGACGTTGTGATGCTCGGCCCCCATCCCCTGCTGAAGATTGCGTGCTCCGACGAAGGCCAGCACAGCGGGGTAACTTGCGCCATAGTTACGGAAGGACTCGGAAGCATACCACTTATCCTGGCTGACAACAGCCCCGGCGGGTAGAACATCCCGCAAACATCTGGCAGCAAACTCGCTGAGTTCTGCGTCGTTAATGACCGGCGGGCCAATCCGGAAGGCGTTATCGTCAAAGCGGACATCACACATGTGGGCTTTCGCGGCGTGGGTAGCGACATGCTTCAGCACTTCCACGGCCTTGGCGCCTTCCCTTACATTGAAGAAGCGCAGGGTTCCAGAAATTTTCACGTGGTCTGGAATGATATTGGGCGCCGTACCTCCGTTAATAGTCGCTATTCCCAGAGTGACGGTTTCATTGGCATCAATGCGGTTGGGCCAGGCTGACCCCAGGGCGGTCAAAACATGTGCCGCAGCGAAGACCGGATTTATCGAAAGGTCGGGACGCGAACCGTGTCCGCCTTTGCCGAGCACTTCGAAATGCACCTGGGTTTCTCCTGCCATTCTAGGCCCTGGGTCGACGCTGATGGTGCCTGTTTCCATGAAAGAAGTCAGGTGTATGCCCCACACCGCCGACACATCGTACTGGCTGAGAGCCTGCATCATGCCACCAATGCCACTCCCGGTCTCTTCACCCTCCTCAAAGCAAAAGAGAACACGACCGCTTATGCTGTCCTTCGACTGACAGAGAACCCGGGCGTCTCCCAACAGCATGGCCATATGGCCGTCATGGCCACAGGTGTGTGCCACACCCTGACGCTTTGAAACGAATTTCTTGGCGAAGAGAAGATTGTCAGGGCTTTCGGACATGGGAAGAGCGTCAATGTCTGCTCGCAAAGCGACCGTTGGTCCTGGACGCCCTGTCTCCAGCACTGCCAGAAGACCAGTCTCGGAAACACGTTGGACGGGTAACCCCATACCGTTAAGTTCTTTCTGTAAGAAACTAGAAGTCTCATATTCCCGGCCGGACACTTCCGGGTTCTCGTGGAGATACCCTCTGACCTCTTGCACGTATGAAACAAACTGGCTGGCCCTTTCGCGCAGTAATTTATTGCTTATGGTTGTCACGTCACTTCCGCCTCTCTCACAGCAATTCTCTTCTTACATTGTAGACCAAAGGCCATTGACGTGAAACATAATTGGTGTTAGTGTATCTATCAATAACTAAATAGAGAAGCGGCGCGTTTAAGGGGATGCGGCATGTCAAGAGTACCCGACGGGGGAAAGGGGCTGCCGCCGAAACACGGAAGTGTTGGGGCTATATTTAAGAAATATAGTCCTGTCATCGGTCAGTAGCCCATTGACCAATGGAGCACTTAGGCGCGTTGGGGCAAAAGGACACTATCTGCAGATAGCCATGAGTCTTTTGCTCATGGCTATTTTTGTTATTTACAATGGCTTTACGCCAGGCAGGAGGGGTCCTTTTTGTCGATAGTAGTGCAGAAATACGGAGGTTCGTCGGTGGGGAGCATCGAGAAAATACGGGAAGTCGCCGCCAGGATCGCCCAGCGAGTAGATTCGGGACATTCTGTGGTCGTTGTAGTCTCCGCCATGGGTAAGACCACCAACCAGCTTATTGAGCAGGCCAAAATGGCCACTGCGGATCCTCCACTGCGTGAGCTGGATGCGCTGCTGGCTACGGGGGAGCAGGCATCTGCGGCCCTGTTGGCGATGTTGCTGAACGAAGAGGGGATCAAGGCAGCCTCCCTTACCGGCTGGCAGGCCGGTATCTCCGCCTGGGGCCGGCACACCAAAGGCAAGATCCGTGCTATAGAAACCAACCGCATAAGGGGACTTGTGGATGCGGGGACTACGGTGGTCATTGCCGGGTTCCAGGGCGTAACCCATGAGGGCGATATCATTACCCTTGGCCGTGGCGGCAGCGACACAACGGCGGTGGCTCTGGCCGCCAGCCTTGGCTGTCCGTGCGAAATCTATACCGATGTGTCCGGCATATACTCTGTGGATCCAAGGCGATATGCCGCGGCCCGTAAGCTTGAGCGGATAAGTTACGAGGAGATCCAGGAGATGGCCCATCTGGGAGCCAGAGTGATGGAACCTCGTTCAGTAGAAATTGGTCAGCGCTACAAGGTACCGATTATGGTTGCCCACAGTGCAGGGGACTCCTCTGGGACCGTCATAGGCGAACCGGGTCCGGAAATTGAAATGCAGGGCGTAACGGGTCTTTCACTCACCGAGGAGGTCCTGATGGTGACCCTGCGCCGCCTGCCCTACATACCCGACCTCATCGCCCGGCTGTTCACCCAACTGGCTGCAGCCGATGTGCTGGTGGACATGATCAGTCAGACCTCCCCGGTTGACGGTGTTATCAGTCTCTCTTTCACCGCACACAAATCTGACCATCAGGCAATCAGGCAGATTGTCGGGGAAGTCATTGCTGACGGAGGCAACACCTCGGTACTCTACGATAGTGAACTGGTCAAGTTGTCTGCAGTGGGATTGGGCATGCGCACACAGACAGGTGTGGCAGCACGTATTTTCAGTCTTTTTGCCAAACACAGGATAGAATTCCTGCAAGTATCGACCTCGGAGATCAGTATCTCCTACACCATGCGTTCTCAGGCCGCCCAGGCAGCAATAAATGTTATGGCAGCAGAGTTTGGCCTGGGCGCATCAGTCAGCCGCCACAAATACCAGGATGGGAAAAGGGAAGGGTTGGATCAGCATGATCTTGTTTAGAGGTTCAGGGGTAGCTCTGGTCACTCCGTTTATCAATGGCGCAGTCAATTACGACTCTCTGCGACAACTTATAGATTGGCACGTCAGCAGCGGTACCGACGCGATTATTGTCTGTGGCACTACCGGCGAGTCGGCCACCATGAGCCGGGAAGAAAAGCAGTCGGTGATTAGCACTGCCACAGAGTACGCTCACGGACGCATACCGGTGATTGCCGGCACGGGCGGCAACAACACCGTTGAAGCCGTCGAGCTCAGCCAGTTCGCGGCCAAGGCCGGGGCCGACGGACTGCTGCTGGTTACACCTTATTACAATAAGGCCACACAGAACGGATTAGTGACACACTTCTCTGCCATCGCTGACGCGGCGGGAATTCCCTGTGTTTTATATAACGTTCCTGGACGCACCGGTCTCAACATGAATCCCGAGACTGTTGCTCGACTGGCCGGGCATCCGCTGGTTTGCGGCATAAAAGAAGCCAGCGGCGATATCAGCCAGATAGCTCGCATTGCACAACTTTGCGGCGATGACTTCGCTCTTTATGCCGGGAACGATGATCAGATAGTACCTACGCTGGCGCTGGGCGGCATCGGCGTCATATCGGTTGTGGCCAATGTCTTGCCGAAGGAGACCCATGAGATAGTCCAAATGTTCCTGGATGGCATGTTCGCAGAGGCCCGGGAACTGCAACTGGCCATGTTGCCTCTGATTGACGCGCTGTTTAGCGAAGTAAACCCCATACCGGTGAAGACCGCTCTCAACCTCATGGGTCACAACGTCGGTCTCCTGCGTCCGCCGCTGAGCGAGATGGAGGCGGGCTCACAAGTCTCCTTGGTCAGGGAACTGCAGGCATGGGGCCTTGTCAGCCGTGGCTAGAACAGGAGAGGTCATAAGATGCGCAATATGGGGTGTTAACGGCCGAATGGGGCAGAACATGGTCAGAGCTATGGCCAGCAATCCAGACTTCCATATCGCCTTCGGCGTGGACCGCACCCCCGACAAGTTCGCCAATGGCTTCCCTGTGCTCCCAAAAGTCGAGTTCTCATGTCCTCCGGTCGACCTGATCATAGATTTCTCACATCCCGATAACTTATCTGACCTGCTGGCCTTTGCCGTGTCAACGGGAGCAGCTGCCCTCATAGCCACAACGGGCCTGTCGGATGAGAACCATGCCCTGATCAGCGAAAGCGGGTTGCAAATACCCGTGCTGACTGCCGCCAACACGTCTCTGGGCATCAATACCGTAGTGGCCGTTCTCCGCGAACTGCGTTCCCGGCTGGGCAGCAGCTTCGATGTGGAAATCATCGAGAAACACCATCGCCATAAGCTGGATGCACCAAGCGGTACCGCATGTCTATTCGCCCAAGTGATCACGAAGACCGCAGACGCTGACTTGAAGCAAGTGTACGGGCGGGAAGGCCGGTGTGGCCCAAGGGAACAGGCAGAGATTGGCGTGCATGCCGTGCGGGGAGGCGGTATATGCGGCGACCACACCGTCATTTTTGCCGGTGAGCACGAAGTCATAGAGATCAGACACAGTGCCCTGTCGCGGGAGCTCTTCGCCTACGACGCCTTGCGACTTGGACGCAAGCTGGTCCTCCGACCTCCGGGCATCTACTCAACCGAAGACCTTTGGCACAGCAAAACCGAGGAGGCATAACAATGGATAAAATGACAGACCCCTACGAAATCGCCCGATTTATTAAGGACGCGAGCAAGACTACTCCTGTAAAAGTATATCTAAAAGGAGAGCTCAGCGACATCGACTTCAGCGGTTTGAAGGTTTTTGGCGAAGGAGACTGCCGCGTGGTGTTCGGCGAAGCCCTTCGTGTGCAGCAACTGCTGGATGGATACAAAGATCGCATAACAGATTACGTCATGGAAAATGACCGGAGGAACTCAGCCATACCCCTGCTGGATCTTACGCACATAAAGGCCCGCATCGAACCTGGGGCCGTTATCCGTGACCGAGTTTTCATCGGGGAAAATGCCGTTATCATGATGGGTGCCGTCATCAACATCGGGGCTGAGATCGGGGCTCGCACCATGATCGACATGAATGCGGTGGTGGGAGCCCGAGGCCTGATTGGAGAGAACGTCCACATCGGCGCCGGTGCTGTCATCGCCGGTGTCCTTGAGCCACCCAGCAAGACACCCGTAATAATAGAGGATAATGTCCTCGTCGGGGCCAACGCCGTGGTTCTGGAAGGCGTCAGGGTCGGCAAAGGAGCCGTGGTGGCCGCTGGAGCCATAGTCACCCGCGACGTGCCCCCCGGCGTGGTGGTGGCAGGATCGCCTGCCCGCATAGTAAAGGATCGAGACCAGCAGACGGACGAAAAGACCCGACTGCTGGATGATCTGAGGGAGTAGGGCATGACAGGATCAGGTTTGTTGCAGGAAGACTCCCGATATCTGCTTAACGTATACAAGCGCATGTCTCTCGTGGTGGACAAGGCTGAAGGCTGCTACCTTGTAGACGGTGATGGCAGGCGCTACCTGGACATGGTGGGAGGCATAGCAGTTAACGGCCTGGGCTATGCTGACCCGGAGATAAGAGCCGCCATCAATAACCAGCTGGAAAGATACATACACCTTTCGAACTTCTTCGTCAGTCCGGCCGTCGTTGACCTGGCCCGCATGCTGGTGGAAGGGACCTTTGCCGGCAAAGTCTTCTTCACAAACTCTGGCACAGAAGCCGTCGAAGCGGCACTCAAGCTGGCGCGCAAACACGGACACGCAAAATCACCGGGCAAAACCGACGTCGTGGCACTTTTCGACAGTTTTCACGGCAGGACCTACGGAGCCATGTCATTGACGGGCAAAGCCAGGTATCGAGATCCCTTTTCACCGACGGTTCCAGGCATAAGACACGTTCCCATCAACGCAGTGCAGGACCTGCGCGGCGCTGTCACAGACACTACCTGCGCCATATTCCTGGAAGTAATACAGGGTGAAAGCGGCGTCAGACCCCTTAACGACGACTTCGTTGCAGAAGTCACGCGACTGGCGAACGCGCACGATGCTCTGATCGTGGCTGATGAAATACAGACAGGGTTGGGCCGTACCGGACGCCTCTTCGCCCACGAACACTTTGACCTGGTACCAGACCTCATGACTGTGGGCAAGTCCCTGGGGGGCGGACTGCCCCTTGGCGCACTTCTCGTGGCTGATCGGTTGGAGGATGTCCTTTCCCCCGGTGAGCATGGGAGCACTTTTGGCGGCAATCCTGTGGCCTGCGCGGCAGGAGCCGCGGTACTGCGGAGGGTTTCCAATCCTGCTTTTCTTGCCGGAGTGCGTCGCAGCGAGGAACTGCTCCGGGATGGTCTGTCGGACCTGCAGCAGAAATACCCCGAAATTATTGGAGAGGTTCGGGGGCGCGGACTTATGCTGGGGATTGAGGTTGGGCTGTTCGCCAGGAAGCTTCAGCAACTGGCTCTTGAACAAGGCCTGTTGCTCAATGTCACCAATGAGACTGTGATTCGCCTGTTGCCACCACTGACAATTTCCAACGCAGAGCTGGAGCATTTCCTGCAGCTGTTCACTCAAGCCTGTGCAGCTGTAAGCGGAGGTGCAAACAATGTCTAGAGTGGCCATCCTCGGTGCCACCGGCGCTGTCGGCCTGGAAATGCTTAAAGTAATGGAAGAGCGCAAGTTCCCTGTCTCGGATCTGTTGCTACTCTCCAGCCCCCGGAATGCCGGCAGAGCAATATACTGGCGCGGCATGGAATACCGGGTACAGGAAGCCACACCGGAGAACTTCGCCGGTGTTGACATAGTTCTTTCGGCTGTCTCAAGTGAGGTGGCCAAAGTGCTTGTGCCACAAGCCGTGGCACAGGGTGCGGTGGTAGTTGACAATAGCAGTGCTTTCCGCCTGGACCCTCAGGTTCCTCTGGTGATTCCCGAAGTCAACCTACAGGACGTGGCCATGCACCGGGGGATCATCGCCAACCCCAATTGTTCAACTATCATCGCTCTGGTGGTGATCAAACCACTCCACGATTATGCCTGCGTCAGGCGCATGGTGGTTTCAACTTACCAGGCTGTCTCTGGCGCCGGTGCAGGCGGTCTGGCTGAACTGGAAGAACAGGTGCGCGGCCATGTCCTGGGACAGGAGACTTCTCCCGAGGTATTCTCCTACCCCATAGCCTTCAACCTTATTCCCCAAATAGACGCCTTCACCCCCAACGGATACACCAACGAGGAAATGAAAATGCAGAATGAGGCGCAGAAAATACTGCACAGCCCTGACCTGCGCGTTAGCTGCACCTGCGTCAGGGTTCCCGTGTTTCGCAGCCATTGCGAGGCCATCACTCTGGAGACAGAGCGCAGGCTAAGTCCCGAGAAAGCTCGGGAACTGCTGGCAGGCGCACCGGGAGTGCAATTGATTGACGATCCGGCCAGTCGCGGCTACCCCATGCCTCTGTATAGCTCTCATCAGGATCTCATCCAAGTGGGCCGCATCAGAACAGATATCAGCGCCGAAAATTCGCTAGTGCTCTGGGTAGCCGGCGATCAGGTGCGCAAGGGAGCTGCCACTAACGCCGTACAGATTGCCGAGAGGCTGTTGTAAGTACGCCTATCAAGAGAAAGCAGTAGCCGGACCATAAGTCCCTTGCTACTGCTTTTTCGCACATTATAGCTCTTTATCCGGCGTTTCGTGACGTGGATTAGTCGAAACTTTGTCCAAAGCTCTGGTCAGTTCCCGGACTACGTCAGCCGAGATCTGTATGTCGAGCCCGCTCAGCTTGGAAAAGACCATCCCTCGCTCGGTGACAACATAGCGGGGCTGAAGATTATTCAGGGCAAGCGCGGCCACATCCATCCGGCACTGCTGGCACTTGCAGAGATCCCCCCGCCCCTTCAGTACATCATCCAGACGCTTAAATACTATCTCCTCGGTTACGTTAGTGAGAAACATCGGGACACCCCCCTCATAATATGCTCCCGGCACTGCCATTCGGTGGGAACTACCGACCGATGGCCAATTCCTTCAGGCGTTCGGTCTGGCTCAGGACGCTGGTCAATTTGATGCCAAAGTTCTCATTGACCACCACAATCTCGCCCTTGGCGATCAGCGTGCCGTTAACCAGAACATCTACGTGATCTTCTACAACCCTGTCCAGTTCGACTACAGAGCCTACACCAAAGGTAAGTATGTCCTTGATGGAACGTTTGCTCTTGCCCAGCACAACAGAGACCTGTAGCGGCACGTCGAGTATTAACTCAATGTTGCTGCCGTTGGCGGGCTGCACAGGTGTCAGAGGAGAAAATTCCACCCTCTGCACCCTGACCTCCTCCTTCCGAGTTGCAGCAACCGCAGGTCTTGCTGTCTCCCGGACTGGTTCCGCCACGACCGGTTCAGACACCGCCACTTCGGCACCTCCACCCATCAGATAACTTACCTGCTGTTTGGCGTTTACCAGAGGCATTATCTGCACTATTTCACTATTGATAAGGTCACCGATTTCCATCTTGAATGAGACCACCACCAAAGGGTCCTCGCCGAGCTCCCTGTAAATGTCTTCGTTCAGGGGCATAGTGTCAAGCAACAACACTCTGGGCGGCGAGATGTTCACGCGACGACTGAAGAGTGAGCACATGGAAGTAGCTGCAGTGGCAGTCATTTGGTTCATGACCTCAGAAACAGCACTGAGGTGCAGCTCGTCGAGTTCCTGTGTCCGCTTGTCACCTTTCCCGCCCATTAACAAGTCGAGAATAATGGAAGCGTCGTCCAGCTTCATCACCAGCAGGTTAAACCCTTCCAGCCCCTCCGTATAATCCACCGCCAGAGCTACATAGGGTGTCTCGAAGGTGGCGAAGAGCTCACTGGGCGTAAGAATCCGGACCCGCGGCGTGGTGATATTGACGCGCTGGTTAACCAGCTGCGCCAGAGTTGTGGCGGCGGTTCCCATGGAGATGTTCCCCACCTCGCCCAGAGCGTCAAGCTCCATAGTATCCAGCGCATCCGGAGTCGCGGCCACAGGTTCAGAATTCATTCTGAGGATGGCGTCGATTTCTTCCTGAGACAAGTAGTTTCCAGCCACTCTATCAATCCCTTTCTGTAAGCGGGGCCACTATCTGAACCGCCAGCTGATTTCGCGATAATCCGGGCTGGCCCAGGAAGGCCGACTTGCCCTCTATCTGTAATTCCAGCAGATCACCCGGCTTGCTGTCCATGGCCAGAACATCGCCGGCCTGAAGACTGAGAAAGTCTCGTACTGTTATCTCCCGCTCTCCAAGTACTACCTGCAGGGACAATGGCGCCGAGGCCAGCAGTCTCTGCTTCTGCTCCCATTTCTCCCGCACAGTGACCTCATCCGCCTCCATGTAGACCGAGTCGCTGGGTTTGTTCAGCAGTGAGTTCACCGTGGTAAAGGGGAGGCATACTGACATGAGGCCTTGTACCTCATTGACAGTCATCGTCAAAGTGACGATTGCGACAATTTCACTGGGCAGAATGCATTGCACCAAACGAGGGTTTGTCTCCACTGTATCCAGCCTGCATCTGACGTCCGCCTGATCTCGCCAGGTCATCTCGTATCGAGACAGAAGATGGTTATTGAGGCGTTTGTAAATGCTCATCTCGATGTCGGTAACGGGACGAGGCTTGTTGAAAGCCTCTCCCACTCCACCACATATCAGGCCAACGATGGGAAGCATGACTTCGTTGCTCATCTGCATCATGGCGTAGCCGTAACCTTCCAGATCAAGCACCGATACCAGAGTGTTGGCGGGCCATGAAAGCACCAGTTCTTCGTAGGCCAGCTGCTCAACGGAGGCCACCTTAACCTGCACCACCGTCCTGAGATACCCAGAGAGGAAGTTGGACATCTGTCTGGCGTAGCTGTCGTGCAGCACCGAGAGCGCTCCAATATTGTTTTTTGAGAAACGGTTCGGACGCCTGAAGTCATACTTCTTGGCTTTGATCCTGTCTTTGCGAAGCGCCTCTTCGTCAACAGATCCGCTCTCTATCGCTGACAGCAGATCGTCGATCTCTGTCTGGCTTAACACTGCACGCATGATATCACCTGCTTTCTAGGCCAGGGCTTTGCTGACGGCCTGGGTCACCCTGGGCGGGTCAAAGGGCTTGACTATGAAATCCCGGGCGCCGGACTGAATGGCGTCCATGACCATGTTCTGCTGTCCCATGGCGCTGCACATTACTATGCGGGCTTTGGGATCATAGGCACGGATCTGTTTCACAGCCTGTATGCCATCCATCTCAGGCATCGTAATATCCATCGTGACCAGATCAGGCTGAAGTTCCTTGTACTTTGATACTGCCACCACGCCGTTTTCGGCCTGGCCCACGACCTCAAAGCCGGCTTTGGTCAGAAGATCTGACAGCATCATGCGCATAAAGGCCGCATCGTCAACCACCAAAATTCGCTTAGACATCCTCTTCCACTCCTTCTGTTACTTGCAATCCTTTGAGAATTCCCATATATGTCTCGGGTGAAGGCATAAAAACCAGTTCTCCCGCAAGAGCCTTTTCAGCGACTTTCAGCTCAGTTGTAAACACCAGCACTTCGTCAACCCCATCTGCGCCGTGCGCCAGGGCATTGCACACGAACGCTTCGAAGTAATCGTGCACGAACATGGGCGGTGACGGCTTGCCCTGAGCACTTAAAAAGTCAGAAAGCGCTGTGACAAAGGAGCACGAAATTATGTTGCCAACCTCCATAAGGGCCGAGTGAACCATGCTATCCTCCAGTCCCTTTCCGGACAGCATGGCGAACTGCGATACCAGCTCCAGAGCGCTGTCCTCGGTCAGGGTCAGCATCATAGTGCCTGCCAGCCCACCGGAAAACTCGACCTCAACCCCTATGCCCACCCCACCATCATGAGACAGCGCGGCGCATGCCTCTTCCAGGGTGCACACTGCCGTCCTGGGCAAGCTCATCTGTACCCTTGCCCCCAGCAGCTGTGACAGAGCTGTAGCGGCGTTTCCGGATCCTATGTTGCCGATTTCGTTCAGCGCATCGAGCTCTGCTATAGCCAGTTCTGTCACCCGTTGCTCATAACGGTCACGCTTTTCATCTCTCATATGACCAGTTCTCCCTTTCCCACCGTCTTGACCAGTACCTGGCCGGTAGCCACATCCAGAATCGCCGTGCGGCCCCAACTGCCGCCAATCTCCTCCGCTATGACGCGAACCCCCAGCTGAGCCAGGGCATTCCTCACCTCGAGAACGTTGCGGGTGCCGATATCAAAGCCTGCGGCCTCGTTGCGATAGCTGAACATCCTGGCTCCGCCCACCAGTTTAGCCTGAAGCCCTTGTGGACCGCCATTGCGACGGACTTCATTATATAGAGCCCGCACCGCCAAGTCGGCAAATTTGTATGGATTGGTGAAGGAGCGAAAGTCCTTGCTGCTGGGGAGCATAACATGCGCCAGACCGCCGACCCTGCCAATGCTGTTATATATCGTCACGCCCACACAGGATCCCAGACCCCGGGTGACTACCCAGGACGGTGGATTAGCTACGCGGTATTCGCCTATGCCCACCAGTACTTCCATGATGACCTCCTCAATTAGCGACGCAAAGCGTTGGTTTTCTCCCACATGCCGTCAAACTGCTGCACCGACCGTACGTTGGCCTGGTAAGCCCGCTGCGCCTGGATCAGCGAGGTCATCTCGTCCACGAGAGAGACGTTGCTGGCTTCCAGAAACCCCTGATGAAGATATCCCTTTGTGGCCACAACTGCCTGGCCCGAGTTGGCCGTGGCGGCAAACTGCCCCTGACCCAAATGTTCAAGCCCAGCGGCGTTGGTGAAAGCCATCAACTTGATAGCACCTCCCGGCATAAAACTTTCACCGATGGCAAAAGTAATGCTGCCGTCCAGGCCTATCTCCACCGCTGTAGCGTCCGGTGGGACCAGCACTCCTGATAGTATGGCACCCGAGGAATGAGATGCGATACCGTCACTGCCGACGGTAAAACTCCCGCCTCTCACGTATACCTCACGGCCAGCGCTGCTTACCTCGATGAAGCCGTCGCCTTCCATGGCCAGATCCCAGGGTCTTCCGGTGGGAGTCATGGCACCCTGCGCGAAAATTATCTCCGGCACGTAGCCGACTCCCTGTGCGGTCTGCGATTGCCCCTCAGGATGCAGGGGGATTGAAGCTGTGTCCATTTCAGCCGAGAGTTGCTGACCAAAGGTTCCCTCAGTTCGTTTAAAGCCCGGCGTGGTAACGTTGGCAATGTTATTGCTGATGTGAGAAAGCTTTTGCACCTGTGCGACCAGACCGCTGACTCCCCGTTTAATTCCGTTTATCATGGCGCCACTCCTATCTCACACTGCCAATTTCCTTGGCCTTGGACATCAGTTCGTCGTATGTTTGCACAATGCGCTGGGCGCCTTCAAATATGCGGTTAACCATGATCATCTCAATCATCTCCTGGCCCAGATCCACATTAGACCTCTCCAGGTGGCGCTGCAGAAGAGTAGCACCGCTGGGAAGCGAGGCTGCTCCGGCGTCAATAAACTGACCGTTATTATCCCGTAGCAAACCGTCCATGCGGGCAAAGGTGACTATGTTCAGTCGCCCGACCACGTTGCCCTCAACGGTCACAGTGCCGTCTTCAGCTACAGCGAAACTGGCATCAGCCGGCACATTTATGCGCTGTCCGTCGCCCAGCGCCAGGTAGCCGCCGTAGCCATCCACTACGAAGCCTTCGCCATCCAGCCTGAAGTCTCCGCTGCGCGTATAGCGGTCACCCGCCGCAGTGGACACTGTGAAAAATCCCTCACCGGTAATTGCCATATGGTAGGGTGAGTCGGTGGAGACAACAGATCCTTGGGAGAAGTCGGTTACAGGTGCCCGCAGGGCTGTTTTGGCGTCAGTATCGCCCAGACCCGTCGACTTCCCACCTACCTGCGTCATCATCAGACTCTGTGAGAAGACCTCTTCAGACAACACCTGTTTGCGAAACCCGGCCGTATCCACATTAGCCACGTTACTGGCAACTAGCTCCTGACGAGCCTTGGCTACAACCATGGCTGCCGTAGCCTTGTACAGTCCATTCATCATCGCTAATCATCTCCTCCGTGCAGTCTCAGCACCAGGTCTACCTGCCCCCGGGGCATGCCAAGCTCCCGGGAAATAGCGAGGGCGTCAAAACCCTGAGCGGCCAACTGTGCCACCTCGCGGCCCCGTCCAACCGTTGTCGCGGCTTTGGGCTGGCGTCCCGGTCGTCCTTGAGGTGCATTCTGTCTCTCAGGGGCAGTGGCTTCCATTTTATCCAGCCTCATGGTCAGGTAGCCAACTGTCTCTTCCAGAGCGGCCACGCGCAACTGCAGCTGCTCATAACCTGCGACGTAGTGCCGGCCCTGTATCTTCATCCAGAAACACAGGGCGCCTGCTCCCAGTATCAAACCTATCGTCAGCCAAAGGAGCTGCATCAGCTGGCCTCCTGTTCTTTAAGCAACAGCCTCAGCCTTGCGATGGCACGGCTGTGCAGCTGCGAAACTCGGCCCTCAGTGAGGTCATAAACTGCGGCTATTTCCCGCAGGGTCATTTCTTCTATGTAGTACAGGGCCAGGATTTGCTGGTCCCTCTCGGGCAGTTGACCAATGGCCTCAAACAGTATCATCTGCGCCTCCCGCTGCTCAAAAACACCTGCCGGGTCCAGGCTGGGATCAACGGAGACAACGGCGCTGAAGGCCACTTCGTCACCGTCATCGGACCACAACATGCGATCAAGGGACACAACAGAGCGAAGCGACATGTGACTCACTATGCGATGCACCTCATCCTGTGTCACGCCCATCTCCCGCGCAACACTATTAATATCGGTCTCTTTGCCCGTAAGCATTAGCCTGTCCTCAGCCTGGCGATATTGCTTTATTTTCTCGTTAACGCTACGGGGGCTGAAACTGGCAGATCTGATGCAGTCCAGCATGGCGCCGCGGATGCGATGACCC
>DDWC01000050.1 GCA_002345475.1 Firmicutes bacterium UBA2296 | reverse complement strand
GAGCGGTTGATGGCCACGACGGAAGGCAAGCAGAAGATGGACTGGGTATATGCTCAGGCCTGGCAGCGACTGCCTCGATGGCTGAAAGCGTTTGTGACCGAGAAGACACTCCGAGAGAAACTTCAGGAATGGTACAATTGGGCGAAGGGACAGATGGAATAAGGGATATTGTTGAGAGGCCTCGGATGGTTTTCCGGGGCCTTTTTAATTGCTGAATATTTGCCATGGTTGCAATCTGATTCTTCCTCATGTATTCTTAGCATATATAACGGACATTAAGGAGAGCATATGAAAAATGACATCGTCAAAGCGGATTTCATAAAAAGCGAAGCGCAATTTTCGTTTGAACTTGAAGGAAAGTCCGAAATAGATGCGCAGGCTTTATCGCAAATTCTTTCCTCAACCGTAGACATTGTAGAAGAAATTATAAGAAATGAACCCGATACATATGTTAATTTGAAAGTCACCAAGTTCCGGAATGATAGTTTTGATATTGATTTTCAAGCTGTCGCAGAGCAAGCTGTAACTTTGATGTCTTCTCCGGATGCGATAGCTGCGTATTTGGTAGGAGCCGTATGTGGCGTGTTTAAGATAGCAAAACACTTGAACGGCAGTCGGCCTCAAAAAATTGAAAATAGCGGGGATGATGCCCAAATAACAAACGTCGCAGGAAATACGCTCATAACATCAAGGAAGACAGCTGACAAGTATTTTTCAGGGGCAAAAATTGAAAACAGTATTATCAATATAGTCAATGTTGTCAAACAAGATGAAGAGCGACAAGGGTTTCAAATAAAGGATAATGTAAAAAATGAAGTGGTTGAATATACAAAGGAAAACATTCATGCTGTCGCGCCGGTTGTCGAGGGTATGATTATTGATGAAGCTGAGGTTTTTGAGAACACCATACAGACCTTTTTAATAATCAGAAAACCAGATCTATATGGTGATTCAAAGTGGGGATTTATTTTTGATAAAAATATCGATGCAACAATCGAAGATAAAGCGTGGCTGGAACGTATTCATGCAGAAAAAGTACGCTTTGGCCCCGGTATGCGAATCCAGGTAGAGCTTAAAACTGAGGTATCCCTCGACAAGAGCGGAAATGTTATTAAGGGCAGCGAGCGTTATCGAGTTCTAAAGGTTATCGGCGATATTATAGAGGCTGAAAAAGATCATCAAATAGGGATGTAGGGCCAGGAAGCCCCAGACGAATGTCTAGGGCTTTTTTAATTTGTTCTTCATCTTGCATTTCATCTTGCATGGACTATAAAAAATGCAATATAAAGGGGTGAAAATGCAAGATGCAACAATGAATATTTTGAAGTGATAAATCCGTAAAGCGTTGATATATAAGCAAAAGCCGCATTTTCAGCGACTTCTACATTGGAGCGGGTGAAGGGAATCGAACCCTCGTAGCCAGCTTGGGAAGCTGGTGCTCTGCCATTGAGCTACACCCGCGGAAGGAACCTGCAGATGTATTATACCATCGCTAAAGGCGCTGTCAAAGAGCAGAATCAGTTATGAACTTGTCCTATGTAAGCAACTTGGCCATATATATCTCGTCAATATACTCTCCATCCACCAGCATACTGTGGCGTTTGTGCCCCTCTTCGACAAAACCCATTTTCTTGTACAGCCCTATTGCCCCAGGATTATTGACCATCACGGAAAGCTCCAGGCGGTGGATAGAGGCCTCCCGGGCCCAGCGTTCCAGTTCTGTGAAGAAAAGGGTGCCGATTCCCTGGCCCACATGACTCTGCCGGATAGCCAGACTGATGTGGGTCACGTGCCGGATGCGGGCTTCGGGCCTGCCTCCGGCAGAAAGGTATCCTACCAGCTCTCCGTCTATTTCCGCCACGATAATTGTGGAGTTGGGGCTCGCCATTACCCTCGCAATAGCGGCTTCCTGTTCGGGCAAACTCATCCTGTTTTCGCCCGGCTCGTAAAGCCGAAAAACCGTCTCTTCATCCAGCAGTATGCGAAGCGCCAGATACCGCGGCGCGTCCGCCGTTGTTATGTGCCGAATCAGCATGGTGGCAACACCAACTTCCCCATAATAGCCGGGGCCGAGGCCCCGGTAATAGTATGCAAACTGTTGTGTCGGCCAAAGAGAAACTCATTGCCCAGAACCACAAAGGCCACGGCCTCCTTGGCGTCAGTGGAGAACCCCAGGTCTTCCATATGTTTTACGGGAATTTGCAGCTTCTGTTTCAGGCCCTCCATTAAAACCGGGTTATGAGCTCCGCCGCCGCCGACCCACATGCTATCAACCGGGGCCTGAAGAACTGGGTGGACGAACAGGTCAAACTGCAGTGCGATACTTGCGCAGGTGTATGCCGAGACTGTGGCCACAATATCGGAATCGCTCAGCCCCTGTTCTCTGGCTTCAGATATCATCTGCGTCACCATGGCCTGGGTATAGTGTTCACGGCCGGTGCTTTTGGGCGGAGGCAAGCGCAAGAAATCATCCGTCGCCAGCCATGTTTCGAGCAATCCCTGGGCAACTGCTCCGGTTCGTGCTATCAGTCCATCTTTGTCAAAGGTTTGCCTGCCTCCGGTAAGCGATAGCACCACGGCATCGATCAGAACGTTGCCCGGACCTGTGTCAAAGGCTATTACTTCACCGCCGCCTGCGGGCAACACTGTCACGTTAGCAATTCCGCCGATATTGAGCATAGCCCGGGACTGAATGGAAGAAGAAAACAGCAGTTTGTCCACAAAGGGAACCAGCGGCGCCCCCTGACCGCCCAGAGCCATGTCTGACGGGCGAAAGTCACCCACTGTAAGCCTGCCGGTTCGCGCTGCTATGACAGCCAGTTCTCCTATCTGCAACGTGGCCTGGCTGCCGGGCATATGCTGTACAGTCTGGCCGTGGGAACTGACAAAGTCTACCTGGTCGATGGAATACCCGGCAGAACTGGTGACACGCAGAGCCGCCTCGGCAAACTTCTCACCCAAAAAGACATTGAGCGCGCAGACTTCGTCCACCGTACCGAGCCCCGGCGTGCACACTCGGCGCAGGCGCTCCTGCTCCTGTGGCGTGAAAGGAAGCACAGCGAAGGAAACTAGTTCCACAACAGTCTCTGCTCCACTCCCGGAGACGGAAACCAGGGCCGCATCCACTCCGTCCAGCGATGTCCCTGACATCAGGCCGACGGCCAGTCGCGTTCTCTTATTGGTGATATCTCTGATCTTCCTGTACACTATGCCACCTCCCACAAATGCCCTCGAGAATGTTTCGACACTCAAAGAGCATTTCCTGTATAATTGGCGCATAACCAGCAAAAAGCTGTCTGTTACGGAGGTTTGTATGAAACATTTGCTCAAGCGGCTGGCAGGCTGGACGCTGCTGATCATTTTTCTGCTCAGCGTCCTACCCTATGGCATAATTATCCCCGCAGCGGCCAAGTTTGACCCGAAGCCCCCCTTCACCGAAAGCGTTATCGTGGATGTTGACGGTGTCACCCTGCACTATCGCCTGTGGAATGCCCAGGGTGAAGTGCGCGGTAAGGTGCTTCTGGTACATGGCATGGGCGGTTCGACGTATTCATGGAATAAGGTCGCCGGGCCCCTGGCCGAGGCCGGCTTCGCCGTGGTAGCAGTAGACCTGCCGTCCTTTGGCTATAGCGACCGCAGCACTAGATTCGACCACAGCCAGGCCTCGCGCAGTGCACTGCTTTGGCAGTTGCTTGACGAAATCGAGGAGGAATGGCGCATGTCGGACGGAGACACGAGATGGTCTTTAGCGGGCCACTCCATGGGAGGCGGTACCGTAGCTGCCATGGCCATGGATCGGCCCGGCGATGTCGCCTCTCTGGTGCTCGTGGCCGGAGCCCTCCTGGAAAACAATCCAGGTGCGGCGCGGACAATGCTGGCCTATCCGCCGCTCGGCCGATGGCTGGCGGTAATAGCACAAAATTTCATGTTTAATGAAGAGCGCATCGGCGGTTTCCTTGGTTCAGCCTATGGGCGCGAAGCTTCCCAGGAAGAGACTGCGGGATATCTCGAGCCGCTGCGCCAGCCCGGTACAGCCCAGGCGCTGGCAAGGCTGGTACGCACCTCACGCAGCGAACCTCTGGAACGACTGGCGCAGTACCAGGGCCCGGCGCTGGCGATTTGGGGCGCCAAAGATACCTGGGTGCCATTGGCCCAGGCTTACGAAGTTAAGTCTTCCTTGCCCCAGCTTGAAATTACGACCATAGAGGATGCCTACCACGTTCCCATGGAGACTCATCCCGAGCCCTTCAACACAGCCCTGCTCGGGTTTCTCTTGCGTTACAACCCATAAGGCAGACCCAATCGTTTTTCCGCTTGTGTTCATCGCCAACAGGGAGTAGAATATGCGTAGCTAGATGGCTACGCATATTCTACTCCCTGTTGCTTCGACCACTACAATAAGGAGATGCTGGTTATGGATGCACAGTTGTTGCGCGAGTTTTATGCCGCCCGGGGTGCCGACGAAAACGAGATCGACCAGGCGCTGGAGGCGGTGGCCAGGCTCAGGGCGTACCTTGAGCCGCGAGGCATCGCGCTGGGTGCTGCCTCAGTACCTGATATCCAGGGCTATGTCGACGTTCTGTTTCACCGCGCCCCGATTGACAGATCGGAACTTCTGGCCTTGGCACGTCTATTTTACCTGCACAAGTCGCATGATATCTACATCTATTTCACTCAGCTCTTTGGCAGCCGGGGCGTCATGGAGAACATCAGCAAAAGGCTGATTGAGGTCGCAGGCCCGGATCAAGCGCAGCTCATACTCAGGGACTTCGAGTTTCCCCCATTTGGCACTCCAGTTACCGAGATGCCCGCACGCACGGCAGACTTCATGGAACGCCTGCAGGGCAACCTGCATCCCGGACAATGCCGCGAGGTTCTCACAGGCAATAACCACGGAATCCGCGAGGACAGCTTTCACGAGGAGCGGGATTTGTACCTGTCTTCCTCATCGCTGGACGAGT
>DDWC01000207.1 GCA_002345475.1 Firmicutes bacterium UBA2296 | reverse complement strand
CCCACTCAAAGCGCGAGCGCAGGCGGTCCTCTAATGTGGCGATCTCCTTGGGTGGACGATCTGAGGAGATGATGAGCTGTTTGTTTGCCTCATGCAAGGCGTTAAAGGTATGGAAGAACTCCTCCTGGGTTTGCTCTTTGCCGGCCAGGAACTGTATATCGTCCACCAGAAGCAGGTCTATGGTGCGGTAACGGTTGCGAAATTCTGCGGTCTTGCGTTGTTGTATAGATGTTATGAAGTCATTGGTGAATTTCTCACAGGATATATAGGTAACCTTCATGCGGGGGAACCTTGACATCACAAAATGGCCTATGGCGTGCATCAGGTGTGTCTTGCCAAGTCCTACTCCGCCGTATATGAACAGCGGGTTATAAGCTTTGGCTGGTGCTTCGGCCACCGCCAGCGATGCTGCATGGGCAAAACGGTTGCTTTCTCCTATTACGAAGGAGTCAAAGGTGTACTTGGGATTAAGATAGGGCAAGCTAACGTCCACTGGCTCCTCAGGACGCGCCTTTGGTGTCAGTGGTTCGTCTCCTGCCAAGATAAACTTCACCCTGAACTCACGCCCCATTATATCAGCAAGGGCGCTCTCTACCATTTCTGCGTAGTTGCTTTCCAGCCAGTTGCGATTAAACTCGGTGGAAGCCACCACTTCAAGGCACGACCCGTGCAACGCTCGGGGTTGGCAGGGAAGAAGCCAGGTTTCGTACTGGTGTCGAGTGAGTTTTGGTTCGATCCATTCGAGCGTAGCCTGCCATAACTGGCCGTGGGATAGTGCCATGAGTGTGCTAACCTCCAGCATAAAGTAATTGAATACTTTCCACAGAACAGAGTATATATCCTACCTTGAACCGGGATTAATTTAGGTTAAAACTTGTCAACAACAATGGTCCAGGGCCTGTGGAAATTGTGAATTTCGTCTGATAGCTTGACGCAGTGCGTGTTTAGGGTCAAAATACGTTGTCGGGTAGTGATAAGTTATCCCCAAAGTTATCCACAGGTGTGGAGAACTAATGTACGGAGCGAAAGTATGTGTGAGGGAATCGGCACCCCAGGGTGGGGACAATGTGGATAGGAGCTTCACATTTATAACACAAAATCAACAAGTTATCCACAGGGTTACGCACACCTGTGCATAACGACAAGTTTCGACATCTATTGTTCGTATCCACCGGTAAAGAGTAAGCAAAGGGCCATATATAGCTTTCGTTGACCTATCCAGACACCCCTGTTATAATACTGTAGATACTGCGTAGATTTTGTACTCTGAAAGGAGAGTGAACATATGAAACGTACATTCCAGCCTAATAACCGCAAGCGCAAAAAAGTGCACGGCTTTCGTGAAAGAATGAGCACTGCAAACGGCAGAAAGGTCCTGAAGCGTAGACGCCAAAAGGGAAGAAAGGTTCTGTCCGCCTAAGGCCGCCAAAGTGTGGCCTTTTTGTATATGAACGGGGGAGTTTCTTTTGCGCAGGCACTACAGACTCCGCAAGCCACGTGATTTCGCCAGGGTATATGATGGCGGAGTATCAACGGCTAGTCGTCTGGTGGTAGTTTATGCGTTGCCGAACCAGAGGGACGGTGCGCGCATAGGCGTGGCCGCGGGTAAGAAACTGGGCAATGCAGTCAAGCGCAACCGCATTAAGCGAGTTATACGGGCCGCCCTGCACGAGCTGCTGCCCCGCGTAAAGCCGGGATACGATCTCATTGTGATTGGACGGGCTGCTGCGGGAAGTACGAAGACCTTTCAGGTCAGAGCCGACCTCGAGAGAGTTCTCAACAGGCTGAAGTTGCTTGGGAGTGACGCGAACCATGGCTAAGTTTGCCCTGTGGCTGATAACATTTTATCGCCGCAGAGTTTCGCCCCTGACCCGCCCCAGCTGTCGATTCATCCCCTCGTGTTCGGAGTACGCATACCAGTCCATTGAAAAGTACGGCTTTTTGCGGGGAGGACTCATGGCGCTGTGGCGCATTTTGCGTTGCAACCCTTTTAGTAAGGGTGGCTATGACCCGGTGAAATGAGCCGAAAGGAGATTTAGAAGTGAATTATATCGCTAACTTGCTGTTTGGGGTCCTGGATGCTTTCTACTCCTATACAGGAAACTATGGTGTGGCCATCATCCTGCTTTCGGCCTTCATCATGCTGATCACCTTCCCTTTAAACAGAAAGCAGATTGAGTTTACCAAGGCTATGCAGATGCTTAAGCCTGAGACGGAAGCCATTAAAAAGAAGTACAAGGGTGATACGCAGAAGATAAACGAGGCAACTGCGGCTCTTTGGAAAGAATACAATGTCAATCCCGCCATGGGTTGCTTGCCGATGCTGATTCAGCTTCCTGTACTGTTCGCCATGTTTTCCGTTTTGCAGACTCCGGGCTTGTTCGAAGCTCAGCCGATGTTCCTTGGCCTAAACTTGACCTTACCCAGCGCAGAGAATGCTATCAGATCACTGCCCATGCAGTACTGGATCCTGCCGTTATTGGCGGTAGTTACCACTTTTCTACAATCTTATCAGGTCACGCCTAAGGATGATCAATCACAGAAGACAATGTTGTACATGATGCCTCTGTTGATGGGTTACATCACCATTCGCTTCCCGACAGCACTGGCTCTTTACTGGGTGTCGCGCAACGTGTTCACTATTCTGCAGCAGACTTGGATGAGCTCGTTCTCGACTCCAAAGATGATGGCAGGGAGGGCTAATAGCAGTGACGATGGTGGAAAAAACAGCTAAGACGGTTGAAGAAGCGGTCGATTTGGCCTTGGTGGCGCTCGGCATAACTGCCGAGCAGGCTGATATAGAAATACTTGAAGAACCTAACAAGGGGTTGTTTGGTTTATTTGGTGGTAAACAGGCGGTAGTGCGCGTTACCGCCAGAAAGACTGCCGAGCAAACGACACTGGAGTTTCTCGAGGGTCTGTGCGTCCGGATGGGCGCAGGTAGCGTTGCCTGTGCTATGTCTAACGAAGATGGCGAAAGTGTAACCTTCGACATAGTTGGCGCAAGCTCGGGTCTGCTCATTGGAAAGCGCGGCCTGACCCTTGATGCGATCCAGCAACTGGCGACCATGGTCTACATGCGAGCTGGCGGCGGACACAGAAGGATTATTGTGGACG
>DDWC01000145.1 GCA_002345475.1 Firmicutes bacterium UBA2296 | reverse complement strand
ACTTCACCGTAGAACCAGTCATTGGGATTGACATCGGTAAAGCTAATTTAGGCTTCTTCCGCATACCCGAAAGCACGATTAAGAAACGAGATAAACTCTGCCCGGTTGACAGTATTGTCTGGTCTGAATGTTCCGTCATGGTACCCTCCCACAAGTCCCAGGCGCCACCAGTTGCTGATGTTGGGTTCACCCCAATGGTTACGTACGTCCGAAAAACGGTCAGCGGCACCTTCAGCAACAAGAGAAATCGGAAGCAACAGCACAGGCATACACAGCATCACAAGCAACGTTTGTTTCTTTTTCATCTTCTTTTTGTACAAGACTCCTTTCGTGGGACACTGCATTAATAGCGCGTCCAATATCTGGGCCTGAATAACACCCGTGCTGACCCCTTCAAGAGAGCAACGTCTGTTTCCTGCCAAATCAGAAAAGTTAACGCTACGATTTACCATTTTAAATATTCGGATGCCATATCTAGGATAATAAAGGCATATGCTGGCATGCGCCTCCCTGGTACCAGAATGGTGTGTTGCCAGGCGCAGTGAAAAGGCCACCCGCAAAGGGTGGCCTTTTAATATCTATCACTGCATTTAATCCTGCGCAACTACTGTGTTGCGTCCAAACTCCTTGGCTTTGTATAGTGCCTTATCCGCGGCTTCATAAGCCCGTGTGAAGGGATCTCTGGCGTCGCTGGGGAGCTCGGCTACGCCAAAACTGGTAGTCAGCTGAATGAGTGTGTCCCCCACGGTGAAAACATGTTCCTCAACAGACTTACGCAGGCGTTCGGCGGCCTCTTTGGCACGCTGCAGGTCTGTTTCCGGCATCAGTATAAGGAACTCCTCTCCGCCCCAACGGGACACAGCGTCCACTGCTCTCACTTCCTGGCGCAACAAGTGAGAGAACTGCACCAGGACAGCGTCACCCACAGGGTGTCCGTGCCCGTCATTGAGGTCCTTGAAGCGGTCTATGTCAGTGAGGATAATCGCCGCTTTCTTGCCATAGCGATTCATCCTTACTATTTCCTCGCCAATAAGGCGAGTAATCTCCTTGCGGTTGAGCAATCCCGTCATCTCGTCATGGGTAGCCATGAACTGCAGCAGCTGGTTCTTTGCCTCCAGTTCGCGCTGCTGTTCTTCCAGCCGCAGCCTCTGCCGGTTGCGATGGATATAGGTGGTCCACAGTACAGTGGACAGTCCAATGCCCAGTGCCGCAGCGGTAAGAGCGTTTACCCGGTTGCTCAGGAGAAGAGCCGGGTCCGTCTGAAACAAACCTAGCAACCAATAGAACACCCCAAAAGCCGAAGCGTAAATCGGCACAGCAGCCAGGGGCCTGAGCAGAAACATCATGGCGGTAACAGTGCTAGCCAGCAGGAAGGGAGTAATACTGGGTGTCACCAACTGGTCTATCAGAGATATCCCTATACCAAATGACAACAAAAGAACGATTACAGCGTGCTGCAGGATCTCGCCGGCAGGTCTAATGGCATTCCTCCGGGAGAAAAGCAGGCTCAGCACCGCGGTGCCGAGCATAACCACAAGCAGCATGGTGTGGGACATAAGGATGAGATCGCGCCATTGCGCTTCTACAGCGGTATCTACCGAGCGCCCGCGAAACATGGCTATGTGCACGAGGCTCATAGGCGCAGCAAGAACCGCCATATACAAAAGGCGGCTCAGGTTGACTCTTATGGTGTCCTCGTATGCCTCTTTGCCAGCATTGTAGAGTGACAACAGCTCACTGATGAGAAGTTTTGGGCTTAAGTAATCCATATCCCCACCTCTTCACTAAGGATATCGGAAGATTGAGGTGGAAACAATAGGGCATTACCCGCACAAAAGCAGAAAATTACTCTGCCGTCTCCTCGCCGTGTAAGGAAATCGCACGTCCCTTTCTTCGGTCGGCCAGGTTGGGCAACGACTTGAAGACAAGCTCCAGCTCTTCCGGGTTGAGGTACTCAAGATAGTCGAAGAACTCTGAAAAACGCTCATACTCCTTCATGGAAAAGAGAACGGCGTCAGGCTGATTATTCTTGAAAATAAGGACCTTGCCGGCGATCTCCGCTTTATCGCGGCACGCTTTGTAGGCCTTAATCATGTCGGAGTTGGACACAATGGTCATACCAGAGAAGATCATATAATCAACCTTTCCTAACTATAATCGTTACTAGAATAATTATAGCCGATGTTGATGTATATCTCAACAAATATGACGGTGATTTATGGCAAGAGACTTGACAGGCTGCGCATAGACCACCCTGCCGGCTCATATACAAAAGAATCCCCGCATAGCCTTTGAGCTATGCGGAGATTCCTGCAGGAGCAAGAGAGCCAGGCTCAATATACTCCGGGTTTTATCTTTAAATCCAGAGCATCTAGCGGATTGAGCCCCTGCTCCAACAGGTACTTCATCTGTGTAACTTGCTGAACATAGGGATCTTCTTCAGCCGATTCATTTGCGTCCATAAACAGATAGCACCCATCGATGCCTCTATTGTGCGAGAGTAATATGAGAAAATAGATAGCCTCATTGGAATGTCCTTCTGCCACCCAATAATCGCGGATGAAAATGAGCGTGTCAATTTCCTGGTACATGCTCTCAATGCTGAAGTCTGATCTGCCGTCTACCAGGAACACAGAAAGGACCAGTTCATAAGACACGCCTCTCTCGACACTGTAGCTCCATATGGCCTCCTGGGCGCTTCTGGGAATCCTAATGTCATATGTGGGGGTTTGTTCTCCATGCAAAGCGTCAGCCGTTGGCGCTTCCGCCGAAAGACCGAAACTCAATCCAAATGAAATTAATAGGGCGAAGGTCATGAAAGCGACGTTTAACCTTGGTGCGGACATATGCCCAGCTCCTTATCTGAATCGAAGCGCGATGGTGGCCATGAAAACAAAAACCGCAGCCAACAACAAAACAGGCAAGAGTATTGAATAGACGGCGGCAACCCTGCTAGGCAAGAATGTCCACCTTCCCTTCCGGGAAATGCTTAGCCACGGCCTGGGAATGGCCGGTGTTTAGCTAGCTCTTACTCCCTTAGGAGTTAATCATATAATAAAGCACATTATCAGTCAATCGATTAGTATACATCGGAGTCTATACATTCTCCTTGTTATTTTTCTCACTCAGCATATACATAAAGAACAACAGAGACAAGGCGGCTATCGCCACTCCGACCATGTTGATGCTCACGTCAATGAGACTACTAACCCTGCCGTCAGTGAAGGACTGTCGGAACTCGTCGAGGGCGCCAATTGAAGACGCCAGCACGGCGGACACCAGGATAGCCATCGGCGTCGATTTGATCTTGCGATTGAGCGCAAAGAACAGCACAAGGGTCAGCGCGTAAAACACAAAAGCATGGGCAGCCTTTCTTAGCAGGAACTCTATAACCTGGGGGTTCTCCTTGGCATAGATATAAAAAGCGTGGCTTGCCTCCTGGAAAGGCCCGAGTTCAGAAGTATCTATGGGCAGGCGCTCTGCCAGAAACTGCGCTGCTCGGACGAAATAGACGTCGAACCTCATCAGAAAAGCGAAAAGGCTTGAAAAGAAGGGAAGAACTCTTAGACCGGGCATGGATGAAAGGTAAAAAATCCCCCCTATTACTCCGCCTACAATCAGCCAATGTTTCCAACTGCGCATTATCCTACCCCTCCTTACAAGTCAAAATACTTGCTACTGCGCGACGCACACATTCAGATTGGTATTATTATATCATATATATATGCCTTGATTAATTGACATATCGTGACTATTGAGATACGCTCTAATTGGTCAGGACCTTACCGGCCAGAATCACCGAAGTCGACCAAATATATGGGGATGGTGAAATCGCAATGGACAAAAAGCAATTGTATCTGGACAAAGTAAAAGCACAGATAGAGCAGCACAGCGCCAATGTGGCACTCCTGCGCGCCAAGGCAGCTGAGACAGACGCCAACATCAAACTGGAGTACCTGGAGCAGGTTCACACACTTGAAAAGAAACTGGACGGTCTCAAGGACAATTACAGACAACTGCGCGAATCGGACGACAACGCCTGGGACAAAATTAAAGACGCAACCGAATCGGCCTGGTCATCCTTCACGGACGCAATCGAGAAGGTCACTAAGCGAAACTAGGGGGGTGAGATAATGCTGAGATATGCAGTAATCTTTCTCATAATCGCTCTCGTGGCCGGATTCCTCGGCTTCGGCGGCATTTCCGGCACATCAAATGAGATAGCCCGGATACTGTTCTTTGTTTTCCTGGTGCTGTTCGTCATTTCTCTGCTCACGGGGAGGCGCACCAACCTTTTCAAATAAAGTCCTAGCAGGACACCATATTCCGTCTGGCCGTCGGTGCAGACGGAATATGGTGTTACTCATAAACAAAAGACCAGGGAAGCCCCTGGTCTCTTAACTATAAAGATAAAATGGTCGGGCTGACAGGACTTGAACCTGCGGCCTCTTGCACCCCAAGCAAGCGCGCTAGCCAAACTGCGCCACAGCCCGACGCTTGATTATTATAACCCAAAGAAATGGCTCACGCAAGGGAAAAAGCTAGGCTTCGGTAAAGGCCAGATCCTCACCGTGTTCGCTCTTTGGTGAGCGAGACATCAGGCTGGCAACAGCCTTTGACGGGTCCATTCCCTCAAATAGCACGGCATACAGGGCCTCCGTTATAGGCATCTTCACGCTGAGTTTCCGGCTCAGGGCGTAGGCGCCTCTGGTGGCGTTCACACCCTCTATTACCATGTTGGTTCCGCCTACTATCTCTTCCAGGGTCTTGCCCTGTCCAATGGCCAACCCAGCCCGCCTGTTACGACTGTGAGGGCTGGTACAGGTGGCGATTAGGTCACCCATGCCCGACAGGCCGGCGAAGGTGGAACGGCGAGCCCCCATGCTGACGCCCAGGCGCACTATCTCAGTCATGCCTCGGGTCATCAGAGCAGCCTTGGTGTTGTCACCATAGCCAAGGCCGTCGGTAATGCCGGCGGCCAGAGCAATAATGTTCTTAAGGGCTCCTCCCAGCTCTACACCCAGAATATCTGTGCTGGTATATACCCGAAAAGCCGGGGTCATCAGCGCGTCCTGGAACAGCTCCGCCACCGCTTCATCTTCTGCAGCAACCACGGTGGCAGCAGGCAACCCCCGCCCTACCTCTTCGGCATGGTTAGGCCCGGACAATGCCGCAACAGGATTGCCATGATCAAAGACTTCGGCCAGAACTGCCGACAGAGGGAGACCTGTGGACAGCTCAAAGCCTTTGGCCGCATTTGCCACCGGTATGCCCGGGCGTAAATGCGGTTTCAGTTTCATGGCAGTGTCGCGCACAAAGGACGACGGTACAGCCATGATAATGGCCTCACAGGAGGAAAGTTCCGCAAAATCGCCCACGGCCCTCACCTTGTCAGGCAGAAGGACATCGGGCAGAAAAGATCTGTTGCTGTGGTTTATGTTGATCTCCTGGCGTACCTCTGGCTCGCGGGCCCAAAGCAGCACTTCCTCAGCATTTGTTGACGCGGTCCTGGCCAATGCAGTTCCCCAGCCACCGGATCCCACTATACCAATTCTCATGTGCGCTACTCCCCTACTCTTCGATATCTTTCTTGCGGCTTATCAGGCGAATGGGCGTACCCATAAACCCGTACACCGCCCTGATACGGTTCTCCAGGAACCTTCGGTAGGAGAAATGCATCAGTTCGGGATCGTTGACGAAGAAAATGAACGTCGGGGGCTTGCCCTCAGCCTGAGTCACATAACCTATGCGCAACCGCTTCCCCTTCTCGGTTGGGGGTGGCGTTGTGAGGGTGGCTTCCTTAACAAGCTCGTTCAGCGCCGAAATCGACACCCTCTTGGCCTGCTCGGCGTAGACTTCCTTAGCCAACTCCAGGGTGCGGTGCACCCGCTGCCCGGTCATGGCCGAAACAAAAATGGTAGGCGCGTAATCACAGAAGATAATCTCTTTATGTATCTCCTTGGTCATGTCGTGGGTGGTGTGTTCTTCCTTGTCCACCAGATCCCACTTGTTGATGACAAAGATGATACCCTTGCCCTTGTCATGGGCATAACCAACAATCTTCTTGTCCTGCTCTATTACCCCTTCTGTGGGATCCAGGAGCATGAAGCACACATCCGACTTGTCCACGGCGCGCAGACTACGGACTACACTATATCGCTCAATACCGTCTTCTATGCGATTCTTCTTGCGCAGCCCCGCTGTGTCCACAATGACGTAGCGCTGACCGTCTCGCTCGAAGTACGTGTCGATGGCATCCCGTGTGGTGCCGGGAATGCTGCTGACTATAGATCGGTTCTGCCCCAGTATGGCATTGACCAGTGACGACTTGCCGACGTTAGGACGGCATATTACCGCGATCTTAATCGTGTTTTCCGGATAATCCGGCTCTTCCTCCTCAGGCATGTTGGTCACAATCAGGTCTAGCAGGTCGCCAAGGTTCATTCCGTTGGCAGCAGAAATCGGTACAGGGTCGCCAAGGCCAAGGCGATAGAACTCGTGCGCCTCGTTGAACATGCGAGGTTCGTCAAGCTTGTTGACGGCCAGAAGAATCGGCTTCTTGGTGTTACGCAGTATGCGCGCCACTTCTTCGTCCGAGGCCGTCACACCCTGTCTGCCGTCGGTAAGAAAGAGAATCAGGTCCGCTTCGGCAATGGCCACCTCGGCCTGCAGACGCATGTCCTTAAGCAGCAGGTCTGTGCTAGCCGTGTCAATACCACCTGTATCCACCAGGGTAAAGCGGTGACCGGTCCATTCCACGTCAGCGTATATTCTGTCCCGGGTGACCCCCGGTGTGTCGTCGACAATGGAAATCCGCTGTCCGGCCAGATAGTTGAACAATGTGGACTTGCCCACGTTGGGCCTTCCGACTATAGCTACATAGCGCACTATTTGATACCTCCGTGTCTCAGCGTACGTCGGAGCATTTCTCCGCCGTCCATGGGGCATGTATCAAGGATGTACTCGGGAAACTGCACTGTGAGCTGCTCCCAGGTCATACCGTCGAGGAAAGTACCTTCCCTGAGTGTAATTTCGGGAACCATGAACACAGTATCCTTTGGCAATCCGCTGGCAGCAAGGGCCCTGGCGATGTCTTCGCCACAAAGCAGCCCCGTCACCGTCACCCGTCCACCGAAGAGATTGTTTCGCACCGATAGCACGTCTACATTACATCCAGCTTTGAGGTTTGCCTCCCGCTGTAGCTCGTGCAGTAATTGGGCGGGAGATTCGCCGGTGACCCAGACTACGTTCCGCTGTGCCTCTCGACGGTTGCGCTTCTGGCGCAGTTCAGCCAGAAACTCGTCCTTCAGGATGCGGCAGAGCCCAACACCGTTCTCGAGTTGAGCGAAATCGTCATAATAGGCGGCCCCTGGGAAGGCGGCTTCGGCCAGGACAAAGAACTCATCCGCGGCGTAGACAAAAGAGCTGCCAATCTTGCGCCGGGCTCGCCGCGACAGGGCCAAGGCCGCATCTAGCACCTGTCGAGCAGATGCTTTGTCGTAACCTTCTATCTGCGGAAGTCCCGCGCGGTGTCCGGTCAGCCCCACAGGGACGACTGCCACCGATTCAACTCCGGGATACAGCGAGAAAAGATCGTGCAGGCTGCGCTCGAGCTCCTGACCATCATTAATACCTGGTATTAGCACAAGCTGCGTCTGAACAGTTATGCCTGCATCCACCAGCTGTTTCAGCTGCTCCATTATCAGTCCCGCCCTGGGATTCCCCATTATGCGGGTCCTTAGCTCTGGATTTGTGGTGTGCACCGAAACGTAAATGGGCGAGATCTTCTCCCGCAGTATACGCTTCCATTCCTGTTCGCTGACATTTGTCAGGGTCACAAAACTGCCGAATACCAGCGACAGCCGATAGTCGTCGTCCCTGACGTAAAGTGTCTTTCGCTGTCCCTTGGGCATCTGCCGTACAAAGCAGAAAAGGCAGTTGTTCTTGCACTGCTTGAGACAGTCCACCGTGGCCGATTCAAAAATTACACCTATGTCAGAGCCGGATGGGTGCAGTACACGCACCGTGTCCAGTCTGCCCTCTTCATCCTCCAACGTTAGTAGGAGGTTTGGGTAGGCCAGGCTCTTCTTCCAGTCGATGATGTCCGTAACAGGTACGCCGTTAGCCTCCCTGAGAACGAGGCCGGGTCGTATCCCTGCGCGCTCCGCAGGAGATCCCGGCACTACCTCTATTATTCTGCTCAATGCCAAACCTCCGCAATCATATTCTCAGAACATTATCCCCCATGGGTTGTGAAAGCGTCAAGCCGCAGGGGCGTGCGCTTGGCGCTTGGCGCTTGGCGCTTGGCATTTTCGAGCCGTTCCTCGGTCTTTGTTATTGCGGTTGCCGGCCTTACGTCTAGCTTCCACCCTCCAACTTCTATCCACTAGCTCGTAGGGGCACAGCATGCTGTGCCCAAAGACACGACCTCCTCATGGGAACGTTGTTTCCCAGCCGTCAGCCGCCAGGCATCAGCCGCCAGGCGAGGTGTAGACCCTAGGCCCTGGACGTCAGTCCCTGTAGAGTCCGACCGCAGTGATAAATAAATAATGATATAGGATACGGTTACACTGTTACCACTGGTCGGGGGACACAGGCACCACAGGGGGACTAGTGCTTGCGATTGCGATTGGTATAGTCGTGACGTTCCTCGGTCTTTGTTTTTGCGGTTGCCGGCCTAACGTCTAATCTCCACCCTCCAACTTCTGTCCACTAGCTCGTAGGGGCACAGCATGCTGTGCCCAAAGACACGACCTCCTCATGGGAACGTTGACTTTTCTGATGCGGGGTCCGAATCGCTGCGACGATTGAGCCACAGTGGCCATCTCGGCTAGGGCCTCTGGTCACATGATAGCGGCTGACGACTTCTATCATGAGGGTACGGAGGCGACCTGATTTGTGCTGATAGACCGGAAAGGGAACGTGGGCACAGCATGCTGTGCCCCTACAAAACCGCGAACACACGCTTCGTCATTAATCAGGTAAATCAGTGTTTATCAATGCTGATCAGGCCTTCGTTTTCCTTCCCGCGAGCCACGGTCTCGCCGCTACGACTCTCAAATCATTAATCATTGATCATTGATCATGAGAGAAACCAACAACAGCTGGGGCTGCGTGGCGGCGCCGTTAGGAGCAACGTGCTTTACCGAATGCTGAATGCTTACCCGCTCCACTAAGCGCCAAGCGCCAAGCGCCGGGACCATATTCTTTGTATGACGCCGCGTATCAAGAGTCACAAAAAGAACCGTCCCTTTTGGAGAGATAGCGGTGAGACGTTCGCGATTAGACATTGAACTGACAACAGCGCCCTCGCCGTTCCCCTGTGGTGCCCGTGTCCCCGACAGTGGTATCCGTGTCAGGTACTCCCACCCCGAATCAGAGCCCCATCAGTTTTCATCAGCCCATATCAGGATGTCGTATGCCCAAGAGTTCCCCCTGTAGTATCCGTGACCTGTAATCTTCTTCACTTGCCCCAGGTCTGCTGAATGCTGAATGCTACCCCATACAACTAAGCGCCAAGCGCCCGTTCTCCCACCGCGAGCCACGGTCTCGCCGCTACGTTCTACGCAGGACTGACAACGAACAACGGACAACAGACAACTGCAAATCCCCATCAGGTCAATCAGTCGTCATCACTTCCATCAGGCTGTCGTGTCCCCCGCTCTCGAGGAACGACAAGAAAAGAAACCGCCGCTTGCGCGACGGTTCCGCTTAGGTATGCTCTTATTCGGGATCTTTCTCTTCTTTGTCTTTCAACAAAGCACCGAACATATCGCCAAGTGTCACTTTGCTCTCTTCGCGGTAACCCTGGCTGCGACCGCCACCGCCACCGCCGCCGCGGCGCTCGCTGCGCTCGGGACGGAAGTCATCGCGGGGTGTAAAGGCGGGGCGTTCCATGGTCTCCTTGATGGAGAGGCTGACGCGATGGTCCTCAGGGCTGATGGAAAGGATCTTTACCTTTACTTCGTCCCCAGGGCTGACGGCGTCTTCTGTCTTCTCGACGCGGTCATAGGACAGCTGTGAAATGTGCACCAGGCCTTCGATGCCGGGGGCGATCTCAACGAAAGCACCAAATCCGGCAGTACGCATTACCTTGCCATCGACAACTTGTCCGGCAGCAAAGGTCTTGTCAATGCGTGACCACGGGTCTCCCTCGGCCTGCTTAATACTGAGCGAAATGCGACCGCGATCCTGGTCGAGACCAAGGATCTTTACCTTGACGGTCTGGCCTTCAGACAGCACCTCGGAAGGATGATTGACTCTGGACCAGGAAATCTCGGAAACGTGGACTAACCCGTCCAGGCCGCCCAGATCAACAAAGGCGCCGAAATCGGTCAGGCGCACCACGGTGCCTTCGATTTCTTCGCCGGGCTTGATGGCGGAGAGGAATTCCTCGGTGGCGGCCTGGCGCTCGCGCTCGATGAGGGCGCGACGGGTGACCACGATGTTGCGGCCCCGCTCCTCCAGCTTGGAGATGAGGAAAGGATAGGTGTTGCCGACGTACGCCTCGGTGTCTTCCACAAAGCGCGCGTCGATCTGGCTCACGGGGCAGAAGGCGCGGCGGCCCATTATCTCCACCGAGAACCCGCCCTTGCAGGTTTCCTTCACGCGACCGTCCACGGGCAGGCCTGCGTCCTTGGCGTTCTGAAGCATCTCGTACCCGCCAGCGCCTGCAAGGGCGCGGGAGAGGACGATCTCGCTGCGGGTCTTGGAGACCACGTACAGGTCGATGCTCTCGCCTTCCTTGTGGGGGAAGTTACCCTCGGCGTCGAGCAGCTCCTTCTTGTCGGCCACCCCGTCGACCTTGGTGCCGGTGTCGAAGTACACGTTCTCCGCGCCGATGCTGATGATGCGGGCGGAAATTTTGTCGCCCACGTTCAGGGGCTCGCCCTGTCCCGCATAGCTGGCCTCGAAGAGTTCGGCGAAGCTCTGCTCGTTTTCCCCGGTGTTCTGTGCCTGATCCGTCATCTGCTGCTCCTGTGCGATGTTCCGCGAAGATATTGGCGGAACTGGTCCGCCTGGGGCGTGTATTCACGAAGGGAGCGCACTTGTCAAATAAAGAGGGTGCATTTTTATGTTATCCCTAAAGTTTTTTAAGCTTTGGACGAAGAGACACGAAGAAGGCGTTGTCTTAACCTGCGGCATTAAGGAGGTGGTCACCCATGGCAATCGACTCTCTCGGCGGATCATCCTTCGGCTACGACAAGGAAACTTACGGGGCCCAGCTGGTTACCGCCACGCTGGACCGCTTGAACGGTCAGGGCGCTGGCGACAGCTACGCCATCACCGACAAGCAGAGCTTTGGCGCGGCTGTCGTATCCAAGACCCTGGACTACATGAACAGCGGCAGCAATTCCTCATCCGAAATGGCCCAGAACTACAGCTTCAGCAAGGACATCCTTGCCGGCTACACGGTCGGCAAGGGGGGCTTTGCGGATTACAACATTTAACCACGCCACCAAGTCAGACGACGCCACACGGGAAGCCCCGTCGCGAAGCACCGCGGCGGGGCCTTTTTGCGCCCGGGGAGCGCCTGCCGCAACACCGCGCAAATTCAGGACCAGTCCGGTACACTTGCCAGAAGGCCCAAGAACGGCTAAAGGGCGCTCTCCAACTCCCCCCACGAATCAGCGAAGGAACACCACAACGTGAGCAGGGACCAGCACAAAGTACTCATCGCCAACCGGGGTGAAATCGCCGTCCGCATCATGCAGGCGTGCCGAGA
>DDWC01000102.1 GCA_002345475.1 Firmicutes bacterium UBA2296 | reverse complement strand
CGGTAGAATACCTCAGAAAACATGGCATTGTCGCGGTAATAGGTTAGATATATGCGGTCAGGCACCTCTGTCAGCAGCGATGGATAGCGGTCTGCCGTATCTGGGTGATCAAGGACAAACTGGTCGTGAATCTCCCCCGCCTTGTCATGCACCAGGACATGTATGTTGCGTAGCCCCATACCACTGCCTGACCAGGACCACACGATACGATCTGGCCCCATAGCTGCCAGAACAATATCTGAGGCCACGCCCAAACGCTGAAATGAGGCTACCTTGCGAAATGCCGTTCCCTCGTTGTCGGGCAGGAGCCACAGCTCAAAATGCCATGGCTCATATGTGGCTTCAGAGTCTCTACGTAGCACCGCAAGGTACGCCAGGCCTTCGGCTGACAGCAAAGCGTATTCCCGCAACCCTTCTACCTCGAGGGTACCCTGCTCGGTGATACTGCTCCTCTGCATATCATATGTGCTCACGGCAAGCCTGGTGTTGCCACTCACTTCCTGGCCATACACGAGCACCACTTTGCCGGAAGGCAGCACTGTGCTCTGATAGCCTGTCAGGCGATTTCCCGCGCCGAGGTGTCGCGGCTGCGACCAGCCATGCGTCCAGCCCAGGGGCAGCTGCGCGGCAAAGCCCAGCGCCAAAGGCGTAAGCATCAGAAGGACAACAGCAAGCGTAGCTGCTTTCTGTCTACCTGGTAGCACGGGGGTCCAGGGCGTCGCGCAGGCCGTCACCCACGTAGTTAAAAGCCAGCACTGTTACAAAGATGAACAGACCGGGGAATCCCATAATCCAGGGCGCCTGACGCAACAACGGGCGTCCGGCGTTAATGATTGTACCCCAACTGGGCGGGGACACCACGCCAAGACCCAGAAAAGCCAGTCCAGACTCTGCCAAAATGGCACCGCCAATGCGTAATGTGGCCGACACGATGATTGGTGCCATGGAGTTAAGTAGAATGTGCACAAACACTATGCGCATATCAGTGGCACCCAGGGCTTTTGCGGCTTCTACATAGTCCAGTTCCCGCAGTGAAAGAAATTGTCCCCGCACCATGCGCGCCAGATTGGGCCACGACGTGGCGCCGATGACAACCATTATGTTCAGTGTGCTGCGAGGCAGAATAGCAATTACGGTAAGGAGAAGAAACATCACGGGAAATGCCGCCACTGTCTCGGTAAATCGCATCAGGATATCGTCGATCACGGTACCCGCGAAATAACCGGAAATGGAACCAATTATGGTTCCCAGGGTCAAGGCAATCCCCGCCGCCACAAATCCTACGCTGAGACTGATGCGACTTCCCCAGATGATGCGGCTCAGAATATCCGAGCCGATGCGGTCAGTACCAAAAAGGTGCTCCGCGCTCGGTGGCTGCAAAGCCTTGTCCAGTTGCATCTCGCTGTAGTGGTACGGAGCGAGATATGGCGCAAAAATAGCCATCAGATACAACAGGACCAGTATCACCAGACTCACTACGGCCAGCTTGTGGCGTTTGAAGCGGCGCCACACCATGGACAGATAGGTCTCTTCCTTGGGCATGACGACCTCGGTCGTCACTGCCGTCACTTCAGGTTTTCGTTCCATGTTGCTCACCACCTCCTAATCGTACTTGATACGTGGATCAACCACGAGATACAGCATATCCGCAATGAAAACCCCGATGACCATCATAGTCGCACCAAGAAGGTTAAAGGCCATGACCACCTGATAGTCGCGTTGCAGAACAGCCCGCCAGGCCAGAAGCCCTATGCCCGGCCAGGAGAAAATGGTTTCGATAACAACCGAACCACTGAACAGGATGGGCAGTTCAAAGCCTATAAGGGTTACGATGGGCAACAGTGCGTTGCGGAAAGCGTGCTTGAGCACTACTTTGCGCTCGGCAAGTCCTTTAGCTCTCGCCGTACGAATGTAGTCCTGATTGACTACTTCAAGCATACTGGCGCGCATATAACGTGTGACGCTGGCCAGACTGCCAAAACCCAACACTGCCAAGGGCAAGATCATGTACCTGATGCGATCGCGAAAAACAACCCACAGGCTGGCGGTGCTGAGACTCACCCCGTAGGTGGACATCCCCGAGATCTGAATGAAGGGGTTGCGCAGACCAACGAAATAGATGAGTAGCAGGGCAAACCAGAATGAAGGCATGGCCTGTCCCAGGAAGGCGAAGAAGGTAACCACATGATCAAACCATGAATACTGCTTCACCGCGGATATTATTCCTATGGGTATGGAAAGCAAATATACCATCAGCATCGCCACGAAGTTCAGTAGCAGTGTGGCGGGGAGACGCTCTAATATCATTGTCAGAACCGGCTGCCCAGTCTGGAAAGAGCGGCCAAAATTGCCCTGTACAACCTGACTCACCCAGCGCCAGTACTGTACGTATATGGGCTGGTCAAATCCGTACAAGGCTGCAATACGGGCCTTGTCTTCCGGGGTAGCCGTGCGGTCGGTCATAAGGTCCACCGGGTTGCCCGGAGCGAGGTGCATTATGGAAAACGACAGGATGCTGATGCCCACCAGAAGGATTAGCATCTGCAAGAAGCGTCGGATGATGTAACCTGACATGGTGCACACCGTTCCTTTCTCACGTGAGGGAGAGTTTTGGCGCAATCGTCCTCATTAAAGATAGGGCAGGGTTTCCCCTGCCCTATCTACACAGGGCGTGCGCTTTATTTCTTGTACCACTTCTCGATGAAGATTGTGCCGATAGCCGAGAATTCGCCGTGGAACTCCTTCTTCAGGGCAGCGACGCTGTCGCGGCTGTACAGGAAGATATAGGGTAGCTCCTCATTGAGGATCTCCTGGATCTCCCAGTAAGCTGCGCGTCTTTCTTCCTGATCGAAGGTCGAACGGGCTTTCTCGATCAGTGCGTCGACTTCGGCGTTAGCAAAGCCGACGTCGTTAAAGCCCTGGAGTACGCCCTCTTCGTTGAAACCGGAACTGGAGTGGAAGAAAATGTAGTTGTCGGGGTCAAGGCCGAGGTTCCAGCCCCACTGGTAAATCTCAAACTCGCCGTAGTCGAGCTTGTCGTAGTAAACAGAGATCTCGTAAAGCTCAATCTTGGCCTCGACGCCAATCTCAGCCCACTGGTTTTTGATAATCTCCAGCATATTGGTGCGGGTCTGGTCTCCGGATGCGCTGATCAGCTCGAAGGACAGACGCTCGCCTGCCGCATTGCGGCGGACACCGTCAGTACCAACCGTGGTCCACCCGGCGGCCTCAAGCAACTCCACAGCTTTAACCTTGTCGTAAGGGTAGCTAAACAGATTGGGGTTGTAAGCCCAGGAAATCGGGGGCTTGTCGGCGTTCATGACAGTGCCGTAACCCAGGAACAGAGAGTTGATCATACTGGCGCGGTCCAGACCGTAAGCCAGGGCCTGTCGCAGATTCTTGTCGCTGAAATAGGGATGATCCTGCTTCATGCCGATGTACCAGTAACCATTCTGCTTCAGGGTAACGAAGTCGAGACGGTCTGAATGGGCGGTCTTAATCATTTCGATGCTGTCCACAGGAATGCTACCCATGTAATCGATGTCGCCGGCCTCAAGTGCGGCCAAAGTGGCATCGGCATCCTGGTAGACTCTGTGAATAATCTTCTCCAGGTAAGGATAGTCGCCATCCCAGAAGTAGTCGGCATTGCGCTCAAGCACCAGGTACTGCCCCGAAACCCACTCGCCCAGCTTGTAAGGGCCTGTGCCTATGGGAGTGGAACGGCTGGCGGGATGTTCCCGCAGTTCGGCTACCGGATGTCCCTCGAAAACGTGCTTGGCGATAATGCCCAGCCCAAGCTTAGAAATGAGAGATGCGTCAGGCTGAGTAAGCTTGAGGACCAGGGTGTGGTCGTCCTCAGCGATAATCTCCTCAACGAACTGGAAGTCTCGGCGTCGCACTCCGGTGTAGTCGGGATGCTTTACCGTGTCATAGGTAAATTTGACATCGTGTGCCGTAAACGGCGTGCCGTCGTGCCACAATACGTTGTCACGCAGATTAAAGGTCAGGGTTAGGTTGTCCGGGGATACTGTCCAGTCCTCGGCCAGGTCGCCAACGAACTCAAGGTTCTCGTTTGCCCGCACCAGACCACTGTGGATCTGCATGATAACGGTACCGGACATGGCATCCGTGGAAAGAATCGGGTTCAGAGTGTTCGGATCACCGCCGATGGAGAACGTGATAGTTCCTCCCACAGAGGGTCCTGCAGGTGGTGGCGGCGGTGGAGGATCGACAGGTGTCTTGGGCGTGCACCCCACTAGGGCGGTTGCCGCCAAGGCTACAATCACCAGCGTCAACAGTATTTTCTTCAAGTTATCTCCTCCTTTTGCTTGATACGGTCAGGTGTGTTCGTCAGGATATCTCTTATTTATTAGACGACAACCCCTGCATTTCCTGCTTATCTAGAACGATAGTCAGAAAATTAGCCTCTTCACGCCCACTTTCGCTCGGTCGACGGCGCAAATTTGTATCATGTGGAATAATATACACCCGCATGGATGTAAATGCAATAGCTCGCAACAAGTTAACTCCTTCACGTATCGCAACAACTCGTAATAGTATCGTAACGACGCGACGCACCGCTGTAAGATTTGCCGCATATACTTATGTTTAGAAAGAGGAGGTGCCACAAATGATCAGAAAACAGACGTTGCTGGCCTTGGTATTGCTGGCCGCAGTAGTAGGCATGGCTGCCATAGGATGCGCGCCGCAGCCCTCTGGCGAGGCGGCTGACCAGGATCACGTTACTCTGGTTCTTTACTTTGCCGCCAACGACGGAGACGACCTGGTGACAGAGGAGCGGTCGGTGTCAAAGGGAGATGTCACCCTGGCAGAAAACGCGCTACTTGAACTTATCGCCGGACCGAGGGAGCAAAACCATCTGCGGACATTGCCCGAAGAGAGTGTGATCCTCTCGGTAGAAATCCGAGGGGAAATCGCTTTTGTTGACCTGGGCAGCGAGACAGTGGAGCATCACTCAGGAGGCAGCTTGGGGGACAGGATGTCAATTGACTCCATTGTGCATACCCTGACTGAGCTCCCAGGGATAACCGCTGTACAGCTGTTGCTTGAGGGAGAAATTGTGGAGGCCGTATTTGGCCACATTGCCACCGATGCGCCCCTGACCAGATAGACACAGAGTCTTCGCTGCACGAAGTAGCCCCCGCAGATGCGGGGGCTACTTCTTATGTACGTATGGCGTAGTCTACGGCTGCCTCGGCGTGAATGAGCGTGGTGTCAAAGACGGGCATAACTACGTGTTCCTGTTTTATTAGCAACGGTATTTCAGTGCAACCAAGTATTACGCCCTGAGCACCCTCGCCTGCCAGGCGCTCCAGGATACCCAAATACTTCTCCCGCGAATGAGGACTAATAACGCCGCGCCCCAGTTCCCGGTAAAGCACTTCGTGGATAATCTCTCGCTCCGTGGCGTCAGGCAGCACCACTTCCAGACCGTGAATACGCGTCAGACGATCCACATAGAAGCCATCTTCCATGGTGAACTTGGTCCCCAGCAGAGCTACCCTGTCCAGGCCCCTGGCCTTAACTGCGGCCGCAGTTGCGTCGACAATGTGCAGGATGGGCAGACTGGTTGCCGCTTCGATTTGCGGTACTACCTTGTGCATCGTATTGGTGGCTATGAGCAAAAAATCCGCTCCTGCCCCTTGAAGCTCCCGGGCAGTCTCACACAGCACTTCAGCCAGTTCAGTCCAGTTGTCAGTGTGCTGTAAATCGGCAATGCGCTGAAAGTCATAAGACGACATGATAATCTCGGCAGAATGCAGGCCACCCAGTCTGCGGCTCACTGCTTCGTTCATCAACCTGTAGTACTCAATGGTAGATAGCCAACTCATCCCGCCTATAATCCCTGCGCGTTTCATGCTATTCACCTGGCTCCTCCTGGATATCAAAAATGCAGCAATCGTCGCCGTCCAGCAGATTCTTGGCGTGGCGGCACCACGACCCGTTGTAGGCCTCATACTTGGCCTCATCTACCAGGCAATAAATCCTGCCTAGCTCCTGCGAACCTTTCTCTTTCCACACGGCAGCCAGCGGGCAGTACGTTACCCGGCCTCTGGTAACGCCGTCCTCGCCCACCACGCTATCGGAGGACCAACCCCACTTGGGCAAGTCCGAACCGGACTTGAAATTCTCGGTGGTAGTCGGAAGTCCCAAATCCTCCACCCTGGCTCTGGTGGCTCGTCCGCTATCGCGGCCGTAGCGCCATATGATATCGCACAACATGTCCCTGGCCTTATCATCGCCCATCTGCTCCACCAGAACCTGGGCCATATAGTGGTATAACAGCGCCAATCTCCTGGCCATCAACACCACCTGTTCTGTAGCCTCAGCCTGACTGACTAGTTCTTTCGATTCTCCCTGCACATCCATATATAAGCCACCTCCTTCGTCACAGACACCATTCGCCTTATTCTGGCCAATACCTGCCTGGCATATTGATTGTTGCGCCTTCTGGCACTTGCGCTTATCTCTTGCAATATGGAGTTCACTACCGTAAAGTTGTATGGACGGAAAACACATCTTAAATCAAGGCAGGTGCCGTGCATGATTAAAGTAAGACGGGGCTCAAGAGAGGATCTGCCAGCAGTTCTGGACCTGCTCAGCAGGGTCTGGGACGACGACTACGTGCCACATCTGTGGCTCGAGTGGGCGGAATCGCCCTCGGAGGGTCTGGTTCTGGTGGCTGAGAGCGATGGGGACATAGTCGGCACCACCTACGTGGATTTCATGCCGCACGGGGCATGCTGGTTCCAGGCTCTGCGGGTGCATCCGGAGTTCCGCCGTCTTGGGGTTGGCAGCGCATTGGCGCAGGCCGCGCTGGACGAGTCAAGAACTCGCGGTCGCTCCTACGCCTACCTTGGCATAGACGCTGAAAACACAGCTTCACTCAATATGACAGCTCGGCTGGGATTTCGTCAGATCACCGAGTACACACTGCTGTCGCTCACGCTACCTCCGTGGCCTACCGGCATGGAACGTCCAAAAAACACCGCCACGTGGTGCAAAGCTAGCTTGAGTGATCTGCCACGTTTGCTCACCGCGGCCAGGGAAGCAAAACGTGCCGACTTCATCGCCTGCTGGCAGTGGCAACCCCTGAGCTCCGAAGCACTACAGGAGAACATTGAACAGGACAACATCTGGTTCTGGGATGACCCGTCAGCCTTTGTTTTCGCCGGGTTCGAAGACAGCGAGTCTCACCCGCATCTCTTCGACCCCTGTGGACAACCCGAAGCCGTCAAGCAGCTAATAGACTTCCTGACGGTCAACTTGCGGCGTGAAGAAGAAACCAGGTTTGAAGTCTGGCTCCGTCATGATAGCCCACTGGTGGAATTTCTCCTGCACCAGCGCGGTTTTGTTGAACAAGAGGGCTACACCATCTGGGAGTACCCCTTGCAGCCACTGCAATAGAGGCAGTAATACAGACAGGCCCCGTGATGTTCACCTTCACTGGGCCTGTCTTCGCGTCTGAATACGATAGAGTAGCACTGCACCTGTGATATATACCGCGGCAATGGTCGCTGCTGCCCCGATGAACTCGGCCGAACCCGGGTTAGCGAAGGCGTCGCCCAGCAGCACATAGGGAATAGCACGGGGCAAAAGCCCCAGGAATGACCCCTGCAAGTAGTAGCCGAAGCTCATACCGATGGCTCCAAAGAACATGCTGCCCAGATCGGTAGGGGTCGGGATGAAACGTGGCAGGAAAGCGCTAGTGACGCTGCGATTGTCGCAGGCCTGAAGCACAATCCTGCCACGCCGCGATTTTTGCATTTTCTCCAGAACTCTTTCCCTTCCCAGCACTCTGCCCATGTAATACCCCAGACTGAACTCGATCAGCATCCCGGCAAGGGTAATCAGCACAGCCCAAACGGGCGAGAACAGCAGTCCCGCAGCTATGTAAAGGATTACCTGGGGCATAAAAACCGTCACCGTCTTAAAGACATACAGCAAAAGCATGATGGCCGCGGTCAGCGCAGCAGACTCTGGCGAAAGGTTGACGATATCTTCCGGGGAAATCCGGCTGATGTACGGCAGGCTAACGGCTATTAGCACCAGAAGCAGGACCAGGAGCCACGGTTTGCGCATCACGTTCTATCGCCTCGCTATCCAGAACACCCCTGCAAACATGCCAAGGAGAAGGGGCGTCATCAGCAGCCTTGACCATGTCATATGATTAATATAGAGCTCTTCGTAGGTTGTGGCACTGAGCGAAAGCCTGTAGCGCAAAAACTCCACTGAGTTAATCAGCACAAACCCAGTCACCGCGACAAAGACAGTGACATGCCAGGGTATACCGACCGGAACAGCATTCCCAGATAAGGCCCGCGACATTTGCCCCAAAGCCAGCAGGATAAAAGAAATCCTGGTTATTTTCTTGTTGCGCTCGTCATGCCTGTGCCGCTCCAGTTCGCTGAATCTGTTTAAATAGGAAGGGTCATTCAGCCTGAAACGGCGATCCAAATCGGGAAAGAACCAGGCAATGCTGGCTAAAAGAATCGCCGCTGCCAGCGGTGACAGCAGTATAAACGCAGGTACGGACATCAGGACCGTGATAGCAATGGCCAGGTTAAGTCGGCGAAAATACGCCCAATCAAACTCCTTCAAGCTAATCCTCTCCTCTCACTGCCACAGGGTCGCTTGTAAGTCAGTATAACACATGTGGCACCCGGGTCCTGCCGCCATCACGGCACAAATGGGACCGTGGTCCTATCAGGATAGGTCCTTTGCACGATGTCAGGCTGCAGTTATGTTGATAAACTTGACTTAACGTCGCATCGTTTGACAAGGGGAGGTATCATTCTAATGAATCGCAGTATCTGGTCTGTTCTGGTAATAACAATGACTATTCTACTGGTGGTCACGGCCACCGCTAACGCAGCGCCCGGCAACGGACAGGGTAACGCCTGGGGCCGAGTGGCAAGGGATATGCGGGAAGAAAAGAGCCCGGGATCTATTGCCGTCCTGGTACACCAACTCAAGGCGGGCACCGTCGAGCTTGAACCACCTGTGACAGAAGACGAGGAAGAAGAGGATGAAGTCGACGAACCCTCCGTGAATGTCCCAGTCATGGTGACAGTGTTTGAACTCGCTAGTACACCTGGTGATGAACCCGAAGACACTACCTATACCGTCACCGTGCTGGTGCCTGGAGAAGACGGTGCAGAACCTGTCAAGGTGGACGTCACAATCGACGAGGACCTGTACAATCTCCTGTACAATCTCGAAGAAGGCACAGAGATTGAGCTCGATGTAGACGAAGACGGCAACTACGTGATTCACCTTCCAGCAGACGAAGCCGAAATTGAAGAAGTGGATGACGACATAGAAGAATAGATTAGCAAGGACAATCCCCTGGATGGCAGACATCCAGGGGATTGTTCTTGCTCAGTGCGGACGGCGTATCGGGAAGGGATCGTCATGAAGCAATATTGCTGAACCCAGCCGCCAGTCCTTTCCCGTGCTGTAGGACGTGTCGCCAAGCATCTTGCGCAGCTCCGGCTCTGCAAGCTTCTTTGCGGCATAATCAAGAATGCCCTCCATTAGCGCACTGCTTTCTTCTGTTGCACGCTCGAAAAGCTCATGAAAGGATTCTCTGCTTGATTCTTTCGGACAGGCAGGGTGCTGCCACGGGTGGCCGTCGTCGTTGAGATAATCCACGGCGGGGTCTAAAGTTCGGGGGTGGAATACTCCCCACGACTGCAGGCCGAAAGCTCTGTCCAGCCAACGCCAGAAGTACCTCTGTTTGCGCTGCCTGGGGTCAAATGACCAGTTGTGCGAGGCCATCATATCCCCGTACGCCACCTCGGCAAAGCTTTCGGGCTGCACAGAACTTATAGTGGGGAAGACAAAACGGATGGTATCCTCCAATAGGCAGGAGATGTGCTCGGGCAGTGCTTTGGGTAGATCGGCATGAAGGCGGAAATCTGCGGTGCGTGGATCAACCCACAGGCATCTGTCCGCCATCAACACATCAATGATCAGTTCCAGGTGTTTGTGCCTGTTCACGGAGCGCAGTCCGACCCCCTGGGGTTTGCTGCGAGGCACTCCTGCCCTGTAGTGGATGTAGGGATGGGTCACTCTGTCCAGAACCCAATGTGACACGAAGCCGGCGACAAAAGCCAGAGCGCTCTCACGCTCAACAGACTCCTTACAGGCTCTCCTGACCAGTTCCAGCGCAAAGTCGCCACACCGTTCCGCATGGATGGCGGCACTCACCATGTTTACGGTCCTGCCGGTCTGCCAGGGTCGGAAGTTGTGATAGTAGAAAAAATCAGGGGCCTGACAGCCGAGGCTTAGGGCTTTCGCATTGCCCAACATAATACCGCGTCGGTCTTCGTCGAGTATGCGCTCGGCAGCCAATCGACAACAGATATGATGGGTCCATGCGTCAGGCACAGCAGCCCCCCCTCCGTGCTTACTTCTTAACCACTTCCGCCAGCGCATTGAGCGCGACTACAATATCCTCTTCGGTACTGAAGAAATGTGGTGCCAGGCGCAGAGCCGGTCCGCGGGCCGAAGCGATTATCCCCTGACGGAACAGTTCGGCCTCAGCAGAGTGAGCATCCTCCACCTGGAGTGGCAGTGAGGCCCCCCTGTGTAGGGGATCACGAGGGCCAAGCACCTTAAACCCTCGACGCATGGCCTCTTCCATGCCAAAGGCTGCAAGGTCAAGCAGCCTCCGCCGTATGCGCTCAACACCCACTTCATTGATAATGCCGAGCCCCGCCGCCGCTACGTATGCTGCCATCACCGGTGGAGTCCCGGTATCAAACCTTCTCGTTTCAGGGGCGTAGTCGAGCCGTGTCGTTTCCATGGCAAAGGGGTCCCGTTGCCCAAACCAACCCGTCATGCCTGGGCTTAAGCTGTCAGCAAGGCTGCCCTTGACATAGAGGAAGGCAATGCCGGGAATGCCCAGCAAGTACTTTAACGTTCCCGAACTGAGGAAATCTATCCCGTCCCGTTTGACATCTACCGGGACCGTTCCCAGAGACTGATAAGCGTCCACGTACAATAACGCTCCCCTGTCGTGGACCAGCTGAGCCAGTGCTGCAATATCCGTCAGGGCGCCGGTCTGGTAGCTGACATGGGTGACCGAAACCAGCGCGGTATCTCCCTTAAGAGCCTGGGAGAAATCCTCCATTTGAAGACAGCCGTTGTGTTCCGGGAGAAACTCTACATCCCATCCGTACTGCACATTGGCCAGCCATACCTGTCCCACAGTGGGAAACTCCATGGCCGTTGTGACCACCTTGCTGCGGCCTGTTTTTGGCATTAATGCTCCCGCGACTGCCGCAGTGGCATCGGAAACCGACATGGTAACAGCTATCTCGCCGACATCGGCATTAATCAGCCGGGCAAACTGCGCCTTGGCTTGCTGCACCCGGGACATCCAACCCGGCCAGTCCATGCCGTGATTCGCCAGTGAGCCGATATATTCGTCCATCGCCAATTTTGTCCTGCGAGAGATCGGGCTCTGCGAGCAGTTGCCCAGATGTATCTTGTTGCGAAGGATGGGGAACTCGTCCCGCCAACGGCTTACCTCCTGGGGGGTGATGGCAGCGCTTAAAGACTGCGTCTTTTCGCGAACCTCGGTCATGCTTCCCTCACCAGCATGCGTAATCCGACAAAGGCGGCCCAGGGCGTTCCTTCGTCATCGAGGTAAAAGCGCACTACTTTCTGTCCTCTGTGGTTGAAGAAGAACACCTGATCCCGGGCGTAGTGCAGGTCGTACTCGTCACCTTCGAAACTTATGCGCAGACCTGAGCTGTCGCCGCTGACACAAATCCGACCGCCTTCGGCAGAACAACATGTCCCTGCGTACTTCAACACATCCTCAGGCAAGCTGGGCGCTGCTGTTTCGGTATCGGTGCTGTACGTCAACTCGTTGCCAAGCACTGCGTTTACTGCTGCCAGCCAAATTCTCGCCGCGGAGACCCCGGTGATGTTACACAGCACCGCCACCACCAATCCCGCTTCAGGGACAAACCCAAAGTTCGCGGACACACCTGGCTGAGCGCCTCCGTGCTCTACCAGGGTGAACCCGTTATGGTTGGGTGTGACCTTGAGAGCATAGCCGTAGGAGGAATTCTTTCCGATGGTGTGAACCGGCTGATACATCAGGGATGATACGGCCTGCGGCACAATACTGTCTGAGAAGTAGGCATGGCCATACTTGAGCAGATCATCCACACAGGATCTCACACCGCCGCCCACTTCGTAATTATTGAGGACAGGCCATGGCTTGGCCTCCGGCTGACATGTTTCCTTGTTGTACATGTATGGCGTGGACAAGTCCGCGAACTCCGTCACCTTTCCCGGGTGCATTGTACTGTTTGCCATGCCCAGCTGGTCAATGATTTCCTCCTGGATATAGTTGCGATATTTCTTGCCGCTAAGTCTCTCAATTATGGCACCCAACAACAGGAAGAGATCGTTGCTGTAGCTGAGGTACTCGCCCGGTTCTCCCAGGAGGTGAAACTCCTCATGGGCGATAAACTCCAAATGGCCGTCAAACCCCTCGATATCCTGCCTGCGGCGCAGCGGAGGCACGCCGGTGGTATGGGATAGTAAGTGATGCACTTTTATCTTGTTAACATCATCGACACCCGGTACGGCAAACTGCGGCAGGTGCTTTACCACGGCGTCATCCACCCGGAGCAGGCCTTGTGAGCACAACTTCATGATTGCCAGTGCCGTAAAGGACTTGGTCACGGAAGCCGTGCCAAATACTGTCCGGGGCGTTACTGGCTCCTCCGAGATCACATCTCTAACACCAAAGCCTTTGCTGAAGATAGTCTCGCCATGGCGAGATACGGCCACCGCCAGGCCTGGAATATTCTCCCCGACCATGGTGGCCGCAACAAACGACTCAAATTCGCGAAAATCCACTGCCATTCCTCCCCCTCATTCTGCCCTCGCCTATTTCTTCTCCTCGTTCAGGTTCATTTTCATTATGCCCCGAAATACCGAACCTTCGGTGCGCTCCAGCTGAAAGGGTTCGCCGGGTAAGATTGGTACCCCGGCCAGAAAGCCGCGGATATCTTCGCTGTCGGCAGCGTCCAGCCTAAAGGAGAATATTTTCTCATTTGCTGCGATATGCCTGCTGCTTCTCGTGCCAATAATGGTCGCTGCTACACCCTCCTGCGCCAGGATGTACCTGGTGGCCACGTTGGCGATGCTCACGCCATGCTTGGCTGCAATCCGGCTCAGCAACTGCAGAAGCTTCTGGTACGCCTCCACACCCATGCCTTCTTCAATAACCTGCATGTACTTGACCTGGGAGCGATTGTCGGCATCTTCCGGGAAAGACTGCCCCAGCCACTTTTCCGAGAGCAACCCCCCCGCCAGAGTCCCGTAGCAGATCTGTGCAATGTTTTTGCTCGTGCAATAATCCAGCAGACGCTTTTCCGGCCTTCTGTCCACTACGGAATACTGTGTCTGGCAGGAAACCACTTCGATGCCGGCGTCAACAATCTGCGCGAGATGTTCGCTATCAAAGTTTGTCACCGCCAGGTGTCTGATCTTCCCCTTTTCCTTAAGCACCTGCAGGTGACCGGCAGTTTCAACCGCACCGGGCACACCATAGTCCCACCAGTGGAACTGGACCAGATCCAGCACATCGCGGTTCAGACGCTTGAGACTTCTGTCGATGATGCTTTCGGTATAGGCAAAAGTAAGCTTGCCCAAAAGGTCGATATCCGGCACGTACTTGGTGTGAATCTGGATTTGATCGGCGCTGAGGGTAGCGCTCTGCTTCAGTTCAATGACCAGTCGGCCAAGGAACTCCTCCACTCCCGTGTATATGTCTGCACAGTCAAAGGTGGTGAAGCCTTTCTCCACCAGTGACAAAAATGCCTGCATGATGTCCCTCTCGTCCAGAGGGCTTCTCAGAGCGTGTCCTTCGGACAACTGCCAACAACCGTTGATTACCCTGCTGATGCTGTATCCGGGGGCCAGTTCATATCTCTCAACCATGTCTACTCCTCCTCACAAATAGGTACAACCGTGCATTCACTGTGCCTGAAGTCCCTGCTACCGGTTCGACTTATGCGGAATCGTGCCCCGCAATGTGGGTCGGGGCAAGCTATTTCAGCATCGGAGAGCATCCAGTCATTCTTGTGCAGTTCTCGCTGTTTGGCTGGAAGCAAAGGCAAGATGGTAGCCATGGCGTACAGCGAGAAATAATTGTTCCCTGGGAAAATAATGTTTTCTCCCTCAACCAGAAAATAGTCCCCTACCCGGTGGCTGCATACCATGGGTTTGTCCGTCGCCACGACCTCAACTCTCAGATCGTACAAGGTGAATTTGTCGTCCACATGCTGTCCCCCCATTGTTTCTTTGACTGATTATAACACGGCGAGACCTTCGGACATCGCTCTCTCCTTGACTCCACTGGCAGTAAAAAACCCGGAACAGTTTAATCTGCCCGGGTCTTTGTCAACTATTAAGGCTGTCGTGTTTGCACTATGGCTGCATGGCTCCAAATAGCACCAGCCAAGCCAGGGCTGACTTGGCGGCCAGACTCAAGATGATATAGCCCCGCTCACCGTAGAGGTAATCTTTCCACTTCCCGACACGTTTGTACTGCAGGATCATATTGATGGGGAAGGTGTTGAAGGCCACGAAATACGTGCCAACGATCGCCCAGACAAACCAGGGAATCATGTCAAAGTTGCCTGTGCCAAACATGTACAGTAATATGGCGACCCACGGAGCGACTCCGGCTATGGAGCCCCACACGAATGGTCCCCAGTTGACCTTGCCCTTCTTCGTGCCCGAGTTCAACTGCTCCATGTCCAGGCCAAACAGGTTCATCGAGGCGTTGACCACAAATATCAGAAGCAAAGAAGCGATATCATAGATGCCAAAGAGCGTAGATATCAAGACTATCATTACCGAAGAGCTGAGCGCATATTCAAACCAGCGGAATTTGTTTATACCCTGGCGCAGGCCTTGAAAGTACACATCGCTCTTTAAGTAGATAAGACCGTGGGCGAAGGCAGAAATGAGCAGAAAAGAGGCCACCAGAATGCCAAAGGGCAGTTGGAAGAGTTCCTTGCTGGCAGACTCCAGAGACTGTGTCGCCGGATTGAAGCGGAGATAGAACTGTACAATCGTCGGTTGAAACTGAGCTATCTTCTGTATGACGGTGGTGGCGAGAAAGAGCATGATAATCCCTTGAACCAGGTGAAAGGCACCCATTACCAGGTTGAATTTCTTTAGTTTACGTAATGACTCGTCCATGAAAATCCCATCCTTATAAATGATTATTGCTACTAATTCGTAATAGCATAATATGATAATATCACTGTAGTCACCGTAACGGAAATGAAATTTGCTCCCACGCCGGATTTATCCTATAATGTACCTGATATTGTGAAGCAAAGGAGGTTTGGGTGATGACAAGGCATTTTCTGATCATGCGCAGGCTGGCAGGATTTGTTGCCGCAAACAAGGGAGCAGTGTGCCCTTTTTTAAGTGTCTCGCCCGATGTCCCCTTCACAAACGCTGATAGGCGTTGCTGATTTTCCTGATCAGGGAGTGATGGGCCACGGGTGAGTTACCCGTGGCTTTTTGTGTGCAACAAGATCATCACCTGATAATTGGAGGTAATAATAATGCCAATGCCCCACATGGAAATGAAACGTCTGGTCAAACGACGCCTCACAGGAACAGAAGGAGCGGCCCGCTTGGCGGTTTTACGCGAGTGTCTGGACATGTGTCCCAACTACTACAACGGCCCCTACGGTGAGCTGCGCAAGTGGATCCTCTCACTGATCGATCAGACTCAGACCCAAAGCAAAGTCAAACATTCGGAAGCTTTTGCCATAGCCAAAGAAGGCGCGGCGCAGGTTGTGCTGGTCGGGCCGCCAAACGCCGGCAAGTCCTCCCTGCTGCGTGCTCTTACCGGTCGTCAGGTAGAAGTAGGAGATTACCCCTTCACCACTTTGCGTCCTATAGCCGGTATCCTTAAGGTACAAGGCGCGCTGATTCAGCTGGTGGATTTACCCGGCCTGATCGAAGGTGCTGTGGACGGAAAAGGGGGAGGTAAGGCGCTGCTCTCCTGCGTGCGCAGCGCTGATGCCGTCATTTATGTTATCCCTGCCAGCGGGCAGGGTGTACAGGACGGGCTGCAGGTCATTGATGAAGTTGAGTCCCAGGCCAGTATTAGTCTCCCGTCAGCAATTGTCATAAATAAGATTGACCTGTCCGAGTCCTCGGCCATCCTTGAGCTGGTACAGGAGATTGTTCCGGGCAAACCGGCTCTTGCCTGTTCGGCGGAAACTGGGCAGGGGCTTGATGCATTGCCCGGACTACTTTGGGATCTGACCGGCCTGATCAGGGTCTACCCAGCCAGGCGAGGCCGTCGGGGAACCGTCGAGCCTGTCGTTCTTACTCCGGGAGCCACAGTGGAGGACTTCGTGGGCGAGCTCCACGCTGACTGGGTGGCCCGCTTCAGGCAGGCCCGAGTCACTGGACCCTCGGCCAAGTTCCCCGGCATGAGTGTGGGACTCAATCACGTCCTGCTTGATGGAGATGCAGTGGAGCTGATTCTCTCACGGTAACAACATAAAGGAGCAGAGACTCAGTGTCTCTGCTCCTTTATGTTTTACTCTGGTGAGGCGGCCGGCGGTTCTAATTGTTGCAGATTGCGCAGATGATCTGCTACCTCATCCGGGCCGACAAGCACTTGGCCAATACGGGCGTACCTTGTCCTGGCATACTCCTCGGCAAGCCCGGAGCATACCATACCCAGAGCCACCCGCGCAGTCTCGCCCTGTCGCACAGCGGCGGCGCAGTCCGGCCGGCAGGGGAAGAAGTGTTTTACGAAGAATGCCCAAGGCGAGAATCCACCCTCCTTAGTCGCCAGAGTTAGCTGCCTCGCTGCCCTTCGCTCTACGTTCTTTCCGGACAGCCGCTCCTTCACATAACTGCTCACACAGCAGTCGGGATATCCCAGCAGTTTCCCCAATCTTCTCATAAAGTCTGGCTCATGCTCCTCCGGGTAGGCCAGTAGCCAGTAGGGAGTGTCGGCCGTTGCTCTGGCCCAGGCCTCCTGCCTGATCATTACTCGGCTCTGGACCAACCTCAGCAACTGTTCACGCGAATCCTGTGCACGGCAAAAATACACTTCCTGTATACTGGGCCTCACCTCAAACGGCAGATAGGACATATCTAAAGCAGCGGCGGCCTCAAACAACGACCGGTACGCGTGAGTCTCGCGCAAGGTTTCATGGTAAGCCTGTCTCAAAAGAAACCTCTTCCGCTGAATGCTACTCATCCCCATGGTCCTGATCGCAAGTCCCACTTTGCTCAACGAAGTGCGCTCCTCAATTTTTCTGAGGCTCTCCCGATACATGATGTCTATTTTGCGTCCGATGATGTCGCCCCCCGGCAGTTCCGCTGGGAGGGAGACCAGGCTCAGCGACCTGACACCCAAATACACCATCACCATATTTTCAATGAACATCTCATCCGTGAGCCCAGCCCCCCGGCAAAGCTCTTGCGCTCTCTTCAGTCGCTCCAAGAAAACTGCCCCCTCTGCCAGAAACGGAAAGCTCGGAGCGAGCCGCTGCTTTCCTGAGAGCACAATATCACTTCTAGCAATTGGCATCCTAGCACAATCATCGGTTTGCTCGCACAATCCTAAGATACTTGCATTATGCAATTATGCCAGGGAGCACTCCCGTGCCGGCCATAGCCTGGAGTTAGCGAAAAACCCCGCCGGGCGGGGTTCTCTATGCTTGCAAAAACTCTTCTGTATTCAGGAACGATGCTTCCACATACTCTGCCGGGATGCTATACCCCCGCGCAAAGAGAGCCAGGCAGGCGTCCACCACATCCACAGGGAACTTCGTGCCCCGCTGGGAGCGCACCTCCTCCAAAGCCGCCTCAATACCCAAGCTGGCCCGGTATGGCCGGTGGGAAGACATGGCTTCCACCACGTCGGCCACCGCCAATATCATGGCCGAACGCCAGACATCGTTGCCCGACAGGCTTCGAGGATAGCCACTCCCGTTCAGCCGCTCGTGATGTTGCCGTACGGTCTCCGCCACGGGCCAGGGTAGGTGCATGCCTTCCAGGATAGTGGCGCCCCGTTCAGCATGGGTGCGCACTAGCTGGAACTCCTCATAGGTCAGTTCAGACGGTTTGGTAAGAATCTCTGAGGGGATCGAAATCTTGCCAATGTCGTGCAGATAACCTGTAATGCGCAGCCCCGTGATTTCGCCCTCGGGCAACCCCAGCTCTGCGGCCATATCGGCACACAGATTGCCCACCCTGAGCTGGTGTCCTGAGGTGTATGGGTCGCGGGAATCCAGTAACGAGGTCATAATGCGGATTGTCCCCTGCATGGCCTTGTCCAGTTCCCTTGTCCTTTCCCTGACCATGCGCTCCAAATCGTTTTGGTACTCCAGGTTTCGGCGTTGCAGTTCGCGCTTCTTCTTAATGAGCTCACTGACTTTAACAGCCTGGGCAGCCTCTCGAAGTACAATCTCCTTACCCACCGGTTTGGCGATATAGTCGAACGCGCCTTCTTTTAATGCGGCCACCGCTGTATCCACGGTGGGCTCCCCCGTCATCATGATGACGGGCATTTCGGGAGAGATCTGTCTAATCTGGGCTAACAACTCCACCCCCGAGACACGCGGCATAATTATGTCTGTAAACACAGCGTCGTAAGGTTGCTGCTGCAAGAGACTCAGAGCCGCCTCAGCGCATTCTGCCGTATCAGCATGATATCCCGCTCGTTCCAGGAAAAGCTTTAATGTCTGCCTGATGCTGGGCTCGTCATCCACCACAAGAATCCTGGCCACTTGTTTCACCTCGCTATACTTTCCAGCCGTTGTCGATAGGAAGCTCAAGATAGAACGTCGCGCCTTCGCCGGGCGTCTAATCATAATGCAGGCGGCCGTGATGATCGTGGGCTATACCCTGGCTGATTGGCAACCCCAATCCTGTACCCGCCTCCCGGCCCTTGCTTGTGAAGAACGGGTCGAAAATACGGTCGCCGACTTCGGCAGGGATTCCCTTGCCGTGATCTTCCACAGCAATCTTCATCCAGCGTCTACCCTCTTCGTGGAACATGTCAACGCTAATTCTGATAAGCTTGTCCTCGTGATACTGAGAATAACGCTCATTCAGGGCATCCCGGGCGTTGGTCAGCAAATTCATGATAACTTGTTGTACCTGCTGACTTCGGCATTTAAGGTCGGGAAGGTTCTCTGCAATGTCTAACTCGATTCTGATATGGTCGTGATAAAACAGTTTCTGCACCAAAGTCAAAGTGCGTCCAATTATGTCCTCAATTCTGGCCGGGCTGTGCGCCTGCTTCTCCTGGCGCGAATAATAGAGCAAGGCCCGGGTTATCTCTGTAACCCTCTCGCCCTCTCCGACAATAGCCTTGGCGTAATCCGCCACCGGGTCGCCAGGCATATCATCCATAATCAATTGCGCGTAGTTAATTATCCCCATGACCGGGTTATTAATCTCATGGGCCACTCCGCTGGCCAGGGTGCCGATGGATTCCAGCCGCTGTTGCTGACGGTAATCCAGCAGGGCCGCCAACCTGTCTGCCTCGCGTTTCTTCCGGTCACTGATGTCGCGCACGTACACCAGAGCCCCGGGTTTGTCGTTGTATGGGATCGGCGTCGCCGCGACCTCCACCTCAAGCTCGCTGCCGTCAAAGAGCATATATACCTGCTCCATGGCAGGGACCGATCGCTCATCCTCCAACAGAATACGGTAACGCTCGCGCACCGCCTCATAAAACGAAGGATGTAGCCATTCCATAGGCCCTCTTCCGACAAGCAGCTCCGCCGAATCCGCCCTGAGAAGATTGACTGCCGCCTGGTTGACATAGGCTATTTGGTAGCCCGAATACAGGAAGATGGCATCAGGTGCCGTCTCCACCAGCAGGCGGAACCTTTCCTCACTCTCACGCAAGGCCTGCTCACGTCGGTACTGCTCGGTTATGACCTCAAGGTACATAATCATGCCGCCGATGGCTCCTCCAGTATCGTGCCAGGGTCGGAGCATAAACCGGGTATAATCAACACTACCGTCAGGGCGCGGAAACACCTCGTGATCCGATTTTTCTATTTCTCCCGTCAGAACCCGCTGGTGTATCCGGCGCCAGCGCTCTGGCACCTCTGGGAACACTTCGTAATGACTCTTGCCGACGATATCCGCGTCTTTGACCCGATAATCAGTCAGGAAACGACGACTGACGAACATATACTTCATGTCTCTATCCAGAACGGCAATGGCGGCCGGGCTGTGTTCAACAACGTACTGCAGTAGGTCCTGCCAGAATAGCAAATGTTGATGCGCTCGGCGCCTTTCTATGGCTGCGGCAAAAACCCCCGACAAGAGCTCCAGGGTAACCGCGGTCTCCTCTGTCCACTCAGCCCTCTTCTGTACGGTTTCCATTCCCCAGAAAGCAACCGCTACTCCGTCGACCATTATTGGCAGAGCTAGCTTTGACTTCACACCGTGGGCCTGAAAATACTGCTTTTCAATGTCTGCTTCAGGAGGCAAACTGCCATAGTCGCTAATGAGCACCGTTCTGCCCATTGCCAGCAGCCCCGTAATCCAAGGGAGGTCCTTCACCGAGCCAGCGGAGTCAGCCTTTACCGTAGACATACCCTGGCCTGTCCAGGCAAAGACGCGCCTGCTTACGCTACCTTCTGGGTCAATAAAGCAAAGGTGCGCCCTGTCAGCACCCAGGAACTGGGCGCATCGCATAACAGCTGAGTCCATCAAAGAGCTAAGTTCCTCACCTGACGCCCCGGCAAACTGCGCAGCTACCTCGGTTGTCAGCTTTTGCAGGCTATATGTGTGATCCAGCTCTCTCAGGGCTCGATTGCGCTGTCGGTGGATGTATAACTGATAAAACAGAGCTATCAGAGCCAATATTAGAGCGCCAAGAACCACAAAGAACCGCAACTTCTGATCCCGCGCTTCCGCTACCTCTGCCACAATCCTGTCTGAGACGTCTGTGATTATTGAGAAAAGCAGTGGTCTCCCACCCACATTTACCGGGTATGAAACCACTTCGACGTCTCGCTCACGTCCGTCAGACAGCCGATGTTTGAAAAGGAAGTAATTTCTCTCCTCTGCCACTGCGCGCTGCATCTCCACAGAGATCTCTGCCGGGGATAATGTGTTTATCTGACTGATCAACATATCATGCATCTCATCCAGAGAATAGCCATAGTAGCTGGCGGCAGCATCATTGACGAACACTATTTCACCGGTATCGGGGTCTACCATCATCATTACGGCGCCATGGGTGCGAAAGAGGTCTTCGTAGAAACCGAAGCCCTCGGCGGCTTCTGCTCCAGTGACAAGCTGGCCAAGATTAGTCAGGCATAAGATTAAGATAAAAACGCCACACAATAATCTCCTGGCTCTATATTCTGGCAAAGAACCACTTCCCTTCAACGATACAGCATAACCTTATGTAAAATCATACCACGGAAGGTTTATCTGGTGCACCATTGCACAGGCAAAATGTCTTGTGGCAAAGCTCTTTTCAGCAGGGATTGGGCTTCCAACTGCGAACTATTACTTATCCATCCTAAAGGAGTGTGCCTATGACATCCAAAACCAGTTTCAAAATCATTGTTGAAGAGAACGACCTGAGGCTAGAAGCCTTTCTCACCGAATCCGGTGATCTTGCTTTTCACATCACCAACACCGCAGGAACACTGGACGCTTGCATTGAAGCCGACCCATACCTGTTCGAGAGGGGCCTGGAAGCGCTTATCGACACTTTGGAAGACGAGAATGACGAATGCGGCTGCGGTCATGATCACCATCACCACGTCTTTTGCTGCGACGACGAGGAGTGTTGTGATGACGATGAATGCTGCGATGAATGTGACGAGGACGACGACGAGGAAGAAGAGCAATAGTCCGCTAACAGCAATAACCCGCCATGATGGCGGGTTATTGCTGTTATTTGCGTGGTAATCGGTGCGGCGCAATGATCAACGATTTGAATGAGATGGCAAGGTCCGCGCCACCCTGAAGCCGAGCCTCGGCAGTTTGTCGTGAGCGGAGCGGTAGAATCGGCTGGCCACACGGCAGTCTCCGGCTCCGAATATCCAGCTACCCCCGCGCATCACACGCACGTGACCTGACGGCGCGCCGATGGGGTTGACCTTTTCGTCAGCGGTGTAATCGCCGTACCAATCATGGCACCACTCCCAGACGTTGCCGCTCATATCATGAATCCCCAAACCGTTGGCAGCCTTCTGCCCCACTGGCTGAGACGACATCCCCTTTATGTGATCAATGCCGTGATTACGAAAATCCATAAACCCACTGCCGGGATCATAAATGTACTCCCCGCTGTTGCCGGAATACCAGGCCACTGCATCGATTTCGTCGCTGCCAGAATACAGGAAGCGCCCGGGCAGCGGGAGCGATTCGTGACCACCGGAAGCAGCATATTCCCACTCCGCCTCTGTCGGCAAACGATAGCCTTCCACTTTGGTAATGTCCGTAGTCACCTCTCCATTATGATCCAGAAGCTCACCCTCTGGACCGTAGGCAGGTTGTAGACCTGCGACATTACTGAGCCAGTTGCAGTAGTGGATAGCCGCCCACCAGTCAACGTAGATGACTGGCCTGTCTTCCCTGCCCCAAGCCTGGTCATAGGGTGCAATGGCCCCGGTGGCCGCAGCGTACTCGTCATATTCGGCAAACGTGACCTCGTATCGACCTATAAGATAGTCGTAGGTCAATGTAACCGGGTGGGTAGGGCGACACCCAAACCACAGATCACCCACCTCATCGCCCATCACGAACTGGCCCGAGCGTACTCTTACCGTCTCCGGCATCGCGTATTGCGGTAACTCTGGCGCCACCACGCTGCGGATGCCCAATACTCCCAGCAGTATCAAAAACAGTAGTGCACCAAATATCATCAGTCGTTCGTTCACCGAGCCACTCTCACTTTCGAGTCTTCGTTTTGCCCTCCACAACCGCACAATGGGGTACAGACATGATTCTAGCATGCCGAACTGGCCTTAGAATCGCAAAATTATCAGCCAGACCTTACTGAAATTGCGGAACCTTCTGCCTGACTTCCCTTGCCGGCACGGCAAAGCCTGCTGGACAACTTCGAGATACGCATTTTCTCAGCAAGGTTCATGTCATACTTGTCTATATTATGTTATAAATGATGCTTATCATGATACAATATATATGTCAGATCTGATTGCTGGAGCGGTCGGCAATACGGTAGGGTAAGCAATAACATTAAGAGGTGAGTCTCATGGCAAAGACAGTTGGCATTGATCTAGGTACGACATTCTCTGCGATCGCGGTTATCGAAGGTGGCAAGGTTGAAGTAATCACCAATGCGGAGGGGGCCAGGATTACCCCGTCAGTGGTTGCATTTAAGGACTCAGGCGAGAGACTGGTGGGGCAGGTCGCCAAGCGTCAGGGTGCCCTTAATCCAGAGATGACACTGTTCTCAGTAAAACGCTTTATCGGGAGAAGCTTCACTGAAGTTGAATCGGAACGCACATTGGTTCCCTATAACGTTGTTGCGGGTCCGAATAACTCCGTGCGGTTTCAGGTGGGTGACAAGCAATATACTCCGGAAGAGATTTCGGCCATGGTGCTGAAGAAGCTGGTGGAAGATGCTTCGAAGTATCTCGGCGAGAAGATTTCCGACGCCGTAATAACTGTCCCCGCGTACTTCAATGATGCTCAGCGGCAGGCTACCAAGGACGCTGGAAAGATTGCCGGACTAAATGTCATACGCATAATTAACGAGCCGACAGCGGCGGCCCTGGCTTACGGCCTGGACAAAAAGAAAAACGAAACTATACTCGTGTTTGACCTTGGGGGAGGCACATTTGACGTCTCCATTCTTGAAGTCGGCGACGGCGTGTTTGAGGTTAAGTCCACCAATGGTGACACCCATCTCGGGGGAGATAACTTCGACAAAGCAGTAGTTGACTGGATAGCGGATGAGTTCAAGAAAGATAACGGCATTGACCTGCGCAAGGACAAGCAGGCTCTGCAGCGTCTAATTGAAGCGGCCGAAAAGGCGAAGGTGGAGCTTTCTGCGCTTACAGAGACTGCCATCAGCATACCCTTCATTACCGCCGACAGCCAAGGCCCAAAGCACCTTGATATGAGATTGACCAGAGCCAAGTTCGATGACTTAACACATGCCCTGGTGGAACGGACAAGGCAGCCGGTCAAGAACGCTTTGGCAGACGCGAAATTAACCGCGAACGATCTCGATGAAGTCATTCTGGTGGGGGGAGCCACCCGGGTACCTGCAGTACAAAAGCTGGTTCGGGAAATTACCGGCAAGGAACCAAACCAGAGCGTCAACCCTGATGAAGTTGTGGCCTTAGGCGCAGCGATTCAGGCCGGTGTTCTGTCTGGTGTGGTGCAAAATGTTGTTCTGCTTGACGTTACGCCCCTTTCACTGGGTGTAGAGACTCTTGGCAGCATCATGACCAAGGTAATTGAGCGCAACACCACGATACCAACCAGACACAGCGAGGTGTTTTCTACAGCTGAAGACAACCAGCCTGCTGTAGACATCCACATCTTGCAGGGTGAGCGCGAACTGGCGAAGGATAACCGCTCGCTCGGGCAGTTCAAGCTAGAGGGCATTGCTTTGGCACCCCGTGGCATGCCTCAGATCGAAGTCGCGTTTGACATTGATGCCAACGGCATTCTCAAAGTCAGCGCCAAGGACAAAAACAGTGGCAGGGAACAGGCTATCACCATCACCGGGTCGACAAACCTTGATAAGTTGGAAGTTGAACGGATGGTCAGTGATGCACAGAGATACAGCGAAGAAGACAAGAAGCGTCGTGAGGAAATCGACGCGCACAATCAGGCTGACAGTCTTGTCTATCAGGTAGAACGGCAGATGGCCGACAAGGCAGAACACCTGCCGCCACATGAACGAGCAAGAATTGAACAGCTTATGGATGAACTCAAGACTGCCCTAAAGGATAATGCGCCTCTGGACAAGATTCGTAGCCTGCAAAGCGACCTGCAACAAGCAGCCAACTCGCTTGCCGCGGCCGAGCCGCCGGCAGACTCCCCGCATAAGACTGCCGATGAAAACGTCGTCGATGCAGAGTTCGAGGAGACCGAGAAAAAGTCTTAATGGCAATAGCAAACTGCCTTTTGGAGGGATGATGTTGAACGACAAGGAAGCCCCCAAGGACACTACCGTAGATGAGATTCAGCAAGCGCTTGCGGACGAAAAACAGCGTCATATGCGCACGCTGGCAGATTTTGAAAACTATCGAAAACGTGTAGAGCGAGATGCGGCGGCACAATACCTTAGGTCTAGAAAAGAGATACTCCTGGATTTGCTCACATTTCTCGACTATTTTGACCAGGCTCGCGCACAGGTGCATGACCCGGCTACTGCAGAAGGCCTGGAAATCATACGCAGGCAATTAGACCTGTTCATGCAAAAGCAGGGTGTGAGACAGGTGGATTGTCTTGGCCAGATTTTCGACCCCGTGGAGCACGAAGGACTCGGCTACATTGAGAATGAAGCCTACAGGGACGGCTGTGTCGCTGGAGTGGTTTCGCCTGGATACCTGCTCGATGATCTGCTACTTCGGCCGGCTAAGGTGATGGTGGTCAAGTCCTCAGACCCGACATAGAGGACCCGAGTTACCCGGGCAGAACTCTGCGGTTTGATTAGGAGGAGTTCTATGTCTGTCAAATTTCAAGACTACTACAGCCTCTTAGGTGTGAAGCGCGATGCGACCGAAAAGGAGATTAAGGCGGCTTACCGTAAGCAAGCCCGCAAGTGGCATCCCGACCTTCACCCTGGCAAGGCGAAAGAAGAGGCAGAGCAGCGCTTCAAGCAGATAAATGAAGCCAACACCGTGTTGATGGACCCGGACAAGCGCTCGCGTTATGACCGCCTCGGTAGCCGCTGGCAGGAAGGCGAGGCCGTCCCACCACCCACTGACAGGGGTGGGGCGCGCCAGTCACGGGGCTTCGAAGGCGGTTTCAGCGACTTCTTTAACACCTTTTTTGGCGATGAAATTAATCGCTCGAGCCAGGGTGGCCGGGCCGTCGAGCGGCCTGTTAAGGGTGGCGACCTGGAAAGCGAGATTGAACTAAGTCTCGAGGAAGCCTATCATGGCGCAACCCGCTCTATACGACTTAGCGGCGCCTCGGTGTGTCCAAAATGTGCCGGGACCGGCGTAACGGATCGCAATTTCTGCCAGCAATGTGGTGGGACCGGGTCCGTGACAGAGGAGAGGACACTAACAGTGCGGGTGCCTGCCGGCATTCGTGAAGGTAGTCGCATTCGTTTGCGTGATCAGGGAATCAAAGGCCTCGGCGGAGCAGCCAGCGGTGACTTGTTGTTGAAGGTAAGCCTTCAGACACATCCGGTTTATAGAGTTAAAGGGGACGATGTAGAGATTGAAGTAGTCATTCGCCCAGAACAAGCTCTGCTGGGCGACAAAATCAGCGTGCCGACACTCGATGGAGACGTTAGTGTGCGAGTCCCACCAGACAGCCACGCCGGCAACCGGTTGCGCCTGCGTGGCAAGGGACTGCCCATGAAAAACGGCGCTCGCGGCAGCCAGTATGTTCGCCTGATCATTGATGTACCTGCTAAATTGAGCGAAGAAGAGGTCGCACTCTACAAGAGGCTGCACGAACTTCGCGTCATTAGGGGGTGAGCGCAATGAGGTTAGTTCGGATATACCAACACACAGAACCCAAGCATGACATGGACATCTCCCAGGCGGGATTTCATCCAGACGTGTTAGTTCTCTATAATGAGATGGGAATCATCGACCTCTCGGATGGTAGCATAAGCCGAACAGAACTGCATCGTCTAATCCGGATATTGCGTTTGAAGCAAAATTGCGGCGTCAATATGGCTGGTGCGGCCATTATAGTCGACCTGCTCGATCGGATCGAAGACCTGCAAGACGAACTGCGCCAAGTCCATCAAAGAGGAATCTAGGGGCATCACCGCTGATGTTGACCACGGGAAAGCCACTCCCCCTTGCTGGGTGGAGTGGCTTTTTGCTCAGACTACCTGAGGCCTGTTCTTTAGCCTGAACTGGTTCTAAGTTCTGTTGTAGAAACGGAAAGATGTGACTTGCTTTTGGCATGGAATCGTAGTATCTTATTTATTGAATGAACGTTTAATCAAAAAGGGTGTGTACTATGCCACGTCAAAAGGAAGCCAGTGAACGCCTCCGCGAAGAACGACGGGATATTCTCCTGCATCATGCCCTGCGCATCTTTGTACGCAAGGGACTGAGCGCCACCCGCATGCATGACATCGCCCAGGCGGCGGGGGTTTCGCAAGGCCTGGCCTACCACTACTTTGACTCAAAAGAAGATATTTTTGTGGAGCTCATACGGACGGCGTACGCCCGCATGAGCGAGGCGGCCCTGGCCCTCGAAGAACTGCCGCTGCCGCCGGACGAGAAAATAGGTCTGGCTTCGGAGCAGCTGTTTGCAGGATTCGCCACGGGAGAAGCCGCCGCCCTCAATTTTCTGCTGATTGTTCAGGCTTCGGTGTATGAAACGGTGCCTGAAGAAGCTAAGGCCATCGTGAGCGGCAGGTCACTGTTGCACAGCGTAATAGCCGGGATTGTCAGTGAGGGGCAAAAGAAGGGCACCTTCAAGGATTTTCCGCCTGCGGACATGGCTATGCTGTTCTGGTCAGCGCTGGCGGGGTTGGCCATTCTTAAGGCCTCGTTAGGGCCTGATTTCAAGGTGCCTGACTACAGAATTCTGGTTGGCATGGTGACGAACGACACGACAGGCCCGGACGCCGAGCGAAGCTAAGACAATTTCAGTTGGGAGGGGAAACCATGCCAAGCCTGCGCGCACGCCTGGTGGGCACCATGTTGAGAAATCGTAATTTGTTTAAGAAAAAACCAGCCGTTGACTGCTCTACGCTAGCCGCCATTGAGGACTTCCGCCGCGAGGTGGAGACCGGTGCGGCCCGTTTCGGCAACTTGCCGCCTGGCATATCTGTTACACCTGTCCCCATCGGCGACCTTTATGCCGAGTGGATATCCTCCTCGAGTAGCCCTGTGAATGGGAAGGTGCTGCTGTACTTTCACGGCGGGGGCTACGTTTCTGGCACCTGCGCTGCACACAGAGGTATCGTTGCCAAGTTCGTGCAGGGCAGCAACGCGAAGGCGCTTGTCTTCGAGTACCGTTTGGCTCCTGAGCACCCCTACCCCGCGGCGCTGGAGGATGCTTTGGCCGCTTACGAGTGGCTGCTCGCAGACGGCATACCACCGGACAACATTGTCTTCGCCGGGGACTCCGGCGGCGGTGGTTTGTGTCTTTCCACCCTTTTGGCCATAAGGGACCGCGACTTACCGCTTCCTAGCAGGGCAGTGGTGTTGTCCCCGTACACGGATCTTAAATGCACCGGCAAGTCCCACGCAACCAACCTGAACAGGTGCTTATCCCCCAAGGGTACACCCCAGGCCTTTGGTCGGCATTACGCGGGCGCTAGCGATCCCGAGCTTCCGTACATTTCCCCTTACTATGGTGACTTGCACGGATTGCCCCCTCTGCTGATCTTTGCCGGAAGTGACGAGGTACTGCTGGACGACTCCCGCATGTTTGCCGAAAAAGCCCGTAAGTCAGGGGTAAAGGTCACTTTGCAGGTCGGCGAGGGCCTTTTTCACTGTTACCCCGTCATGGCTCCCCTTTTCCCCGAGGCCACAAGCGCCATGCAGGAGATCTTTACCTTTATTTCTGCCACTTGCGTGTAGATGAGAAGTTTTCGGCTAGCGAAGTCGCTTGAGACACCACCCGGCTTGGGTATTGCAGATGCGAAAGCAACTTGATGGCGTTACGTGTGGTAGTTCTGCCAGGCCTGATTCGGTAGTCAAACTCTATCCCGCTCTCCGTAATCTGCTCGCGGAAATGCAGATTATCGTATGCTTCCTCCTGCAGTTCAGTTAGCTCTATATCATGAGACGCCACCATGCAAAGGCAGTTGCTCTCAGCAAGATAGTCGAGTATCGCCGATGAAGCTGCTATCCTCTCTACAGTGTTTGTGCCCTTTAGGATTTCGTCTACAAAACATAACACGGGGACTTCGTCGCTTAGGGCCGTGAGAATGCGACGTAAAGACTTTATCTCGGCGATAAAATAGCTGTCGCCCTCCACAACATTGTCCCGCACCGCCATAGAGGTCAGTACTTTTGACGGTTTCATGGCCATACTTGTTGCCAGACAGGTGTGTATACTTTGCGCGAAAACCGCATTTATGGCGACTGCTTTCACGTATGTTGACTTGCCCGAAGCATTGGATCCCGTAATGATTACGCTGCGCGAAAAATCCAGCGGGTTTGGTACAGGCGTCTCTACCAAAGGATGATATACATCGTGTCCCCTCATGACGAAGTCTGCCACAAACTCTGGGCGACAGTAGTTGCCGACACTTGTGCGGTAGGACGCCACCGCCAAAGCAGCGTCAAGGCGCCCAATCTCACGCCACAGTTGATGAAACTCGCTGTGGCGTCTACTTATTGTTGCCACCACGCGGTTGTAACTGAGATAGTCCACCATAAAGATTATCTTAAGGTACTCCAGCAACAGCTCCATCTCGGTCCGGGCTCCCGCCAGAAAAGCGCTACCAAACCGTTGCACTGGCTTTAGAGCCTTTGCAAGCTCGCGCAGGTTGACCGAGAAAAGAGGAAGCTCTTGCCTAGTCAGCTTCTGTAACTTGCCAGCCGTTGCTACAATCGACGTAATATAGGACACCGCCACAAACTCCCCCGCCAATTGCGCCTTGCCTTTGTAATAAAACACCCCGTTGACGCCTGAGACGGCTACTAAAGCAATCAACCCAGCCTGCCAGTCAAAAAATGCCAGGCCAAGCGCCAGCACTGGCAGAATGGCCAGCAGCGGATAGACGTAGGGATAGCGTAACCTTCGTCCTGCGGGATCAAACATGAATCCTGATACTCCGTTATAGTCGTTCTTGCCCAGACGGTGGAGACACAAAGCGACCCGCTCCCTTAACTCGGGTTGCCTCTCCATGCACTGCACTAATCCCTCAAAGTCAGAGAGCTCCTCTGCAGAGTACGCTACCTCGTGCAGTCTGGCGTAGAGGTATTCTGAGCCTACGCTGGAACAAGTGGCGTTGATCCTGGCAAAGACCTTGTCCATGTCCAGGTCATTCCATGTTATTGCATCGAGATCATTCGCGCCGGGCTGGCAATGACTTTTCTCGTTCCAGTAGGTAGCCACACTCTCCAAAACATCCCAACGCTGCTTGACAGGAGGGTTTCCCCAGGTGTCGCGTATATTTCGTCTGATCTTTCGCCCACGGCGGTAGGAATCAGCCGCGGCTATGATAACTGCCGCCAGTAGCCCCAGTAATATAGGCAGATAGTTCACTTGCAGTTCCCCTTCCCTGGTAACCCGCATTCAACAAACTACTACGTCGCAACCAGTGTAACGTTTCCTTCTAGTGTTTCCACGAAAAAGCAAAAAGGACGGGGCTGTCAGTCCCCGTCCTGTAATGCTACTTTATGCCTTGGCCTCGACCCTCGTGGCGGCGCTTCGTTTCTTCCTGGCGGTCAGCTTGTTTATCATAGGCACCACCGCGTTGGCCCCCAGGATGGCGAAAGTCGTCCCCTCCGGCAGCCAGCCGTACAGCCGCATCGCCATTACCAAAACGCCAACCAGTACGCCAAAGATGTAGCGCCCATTCTGCGTGCGCGGCGAAGTCATGGGATCGGTAGCCATGTACAGAGCGCCCAGTAGCACGCTACCGGAGAGAATGTGAAAGAGAGGACTCTGACCGTGAAGCAGAGCGATGACGGATACTGCCCCCAGCACTCCCACTGAAACACGCCAGTTGGCATAGCGTTTGTAAAATAACCACCCCGCGCCAAGCAGTAAGAGCAGGGCTGAAGTTTCGCCGATGCTGCCGGCGACATTGCCAATAAACAGGTTCATAACCGGCGTCGTCATCTGACTGCTGCGAAACACCTGTAACGGCGTGGCAGTGCTCACGAGATCCACCGGGCTTAACCATGGGCTCATGGTGCCAGGAAAGGCATAGACTATGAAGAGCCTGCCCGCCAGAGCGGGGTTGAAGAGGTTCTTGCCATACCCGCCGAATAGCTGTTTGCCCACAATAATTCCGAAAACTGCCGCTGCGGCCATAACGTATAGCGGCAATGACGGGGAAACCGTCAAGGCCAGCAACAGCCCCGTGACCGCGGCACTGCCATCCGAAAGTTTCTTGAGCGACTTGGTTTTCACATACAACCATGCGGCCTCAGCTGCTAAAGCCGATCCTACACTGACAACTATAAGCAGTAAAGCACTAAGCCGGTAGAAATATAGCGCACCCAAAGCCACTGGCGTCAGCGCCAGGAGCATGCCCTTCATCATCTTCATAAACGTACCTCCGGATCAAATCGTGATGTGCAAAAGTGTTAACGCCATGCATTCTACCATGCACGCCTAATTCCCTATCTTTTGCACCACTTGCTTATAGAAATCCCGGGCATCTTGCGGTGTTATGGCATAGAAGGTGTCCGCGGTGAAAATGACCACCGCCG
>DDWC01000230.1 GCA_002345475.1 Firmicutes bacterium UBA2296 | reverse complement strand
TCATGCCACCCGTCAGGGGGTGAATAATCCTCATTTTCTGGTATATGGCCAGCAGTCTTTTGTCTTTTTTCTTGAGATAGGTCATCCGCAGTGGGTAGATTAGCCCCATGACTGTTATGAGTGCAATATTGATCCATCCCAGGGTGGTGTTCATCCGGCCTCATCTCCTTATAGGTGTCCATTGTCTACTCCATTATACATTGAAGCTAGCAATGGACGATGATAAACTTGTATTAATTATCAGATAATAGGCAAGGAGGTGTACTGCCATGTTGCAACGGATATCAGTCTGGGCGGCTGTAATAATGATCATTGTCTTTACGGCAGTCGCATGTGCTCCAAAAGCACCGGATCCGGTTCCCGAGGACGAATTACTGATGCTTACGCTGGAAGAGCTCAAACAGTTTGACGGGCAGGAAGGTAGGCCGGCTTATGTGGCTATAGACGGTGTCATATATGATGTAACCAACGTCAGGACCTGGGTGGGAGGAAGGCATCAGGGCAATATGGCCGGTCGGGATCTTACGGAGGTGCTAAAGAATCAGTCTCCACACGGAACCCGAGTGCTGGGTAACCTCAGGATAGTGGGCAGGCTGAAGTGAAAATACACAGGGGTCAGCTGTTATTGCCAGCAGCTTGCCCCTGTGTGTTGTTTTTCCTGATATTATTCTGAGAGAGAGCAAACTTTTTTCCCCCCCTGGTGCATCTAATACCTGTGAAGGAGGTGAGGCGGTGTGGAGGATCAGCTGCGATTGGTTAGAGCGGCCCAAAGAGGAGACAAAGAGGCTTTTCTAGGTCTGGTTGAACCGCTGGAGGACAGATTGTTTCAGACGGCTATCGGCATGGCCGGAAACCGGCACGACGCAGAGGATATCTGGCAGAACACAGTATTGCAGGCCTGGCGGAAAATTGGCACGCTGAGGCAGCCCGTGTTTAAGACCTGGATTACCCGAATACTGCTGAACGAAGCAAAGCAGGTGATGCGACGACGAGGCTATGATCCCGTGGTGCAGGACTGGCTGCCAGAGCCAGTCTCTCACGACGGGGATGTTTCCACTAGGCTGGCTGTGCGACAGCTGTTGGCGCAGCTAACGGCTGAGCAGCGTCAGGCCGTCATCCTCAGGTTCTGGCTGGACTTGTCTCTGGAAGATATGGCCGCAATGCTGGATGTTCCGTTGAGCACCGCCAAGACCAGGCTTTATCAGGGACTGGATCACTTGAAAAGCCGAGCAAAGGAGGGGGATATTCTATGACACATAACGATGACGCCATAAAGGAGCTGTTGGGCGAAGCCTTACATGGGGTGCAGCCAGAAAAGCGCGCCCGCGACATGGTTCTGGAAGCCAGGCCCTACAGGCAAAAGCGTACGCATTGGTTACCTGCGGTTGCAGCAGCTTTAATTTTTGGTTTGGTGGTTTCGAGTTTCTCGATTCCCGCAGTTGCCTGGGCTTTGGCCCAGACTCCTTTGTTGGGTAGCACCTACGCCAAGTTCGTCGAAGGCACCGGGCTTGATCTTGCCTACCAGGCCGGGTTGGTTAAAGAGCTCAACCGCACAGTTGCCCACGGCGACTTTGAGTTGCTGATAGTAACCGCCTATCGCGATGCCAATCAGACGGTGGTAGTGCACCAGTTAACCAGCAAGGACCCAGCCCTGCTGGCAAAGGAGTGGGAGAGTTCCCATGACCTGATGCCGCGGTTCGTCTTCCCCAGAGGCTGGAGCGGCAGTAGCACTATGCAATACATCGCCGAGGAGAACATGGTCTACGGGATTAGTCACATAGATCCAGCTTCCTGGGGTATTTGGGGGCAGAAACTGACCATGCAGATCCCGGCACTGGATTTGACAGTGACTTTCCCGGTGCAGAGTGTAGCCAGCTCCATGAGTGAGACAGTGTCAGTTAAGAAAACAGTCGAGTACCAGGGCATGACCATTCGCGTGGACGACGTAGTCTTTTCGCCCAGCGCCACCCGGTTAAACTACACTATTATCAACCCGGGAAGTCAAGGAGCTAGTACAATCTTGAATCGACTGAACTGGGCGCTTAAGGCGGAAGATGGAACGAATATTGCCAATCTTTCGGCAGGTCTGACTAACTCCCGGGACGGGCATGTTAACTTTATGCCCACAGATAGCCGAAATCTGGAGATATTGCTGACAGGCGAGACGGTTTTTGTCACGTACCGCGGAAAACTGCCCCTGAAAACGGGTAGTAGCACCGACACAGGTCGCGGTGAACTGACGGTGGCTTCCCTGAGCTGGCAAGCCACTCGCACAGAGGTCAGCCTGGGTTGGGCGGGGCAAACAAGACTTGGCAAAGCGCAAATGTACTTGAAAGATGCAGCCGGCTATCGCGTCGCTATCACGTCTGCAGAGCTTACAACCACCGGGATGAATGTCATCTTCGAACACGGTACGCTGACGGAACCACTGGAACTGGAGATCGAAAGTCTCCTTCTGGAGACGCAACTTGAGGTTGTGGTGGCGCAGGTGCAACGGTAGGAGAATCAGTCGGGGACAATGATTCTTGGGAACGAACCCTCCGTGGGTAACAGTACGGTGGGTTCGTTCCTTTTGGCGATATGGTTGCAACATACAAATACATATGGTGGCATTAGCGTACTTTTTGCGGATAGTCTGGTACAATGTGACCTGAGCAAACACTCGAAATCGTTGACTATGAGGAGGAATGCTGACAAATGAAGAATGTTACAGCGAAGGTGTCGCTCAAGAACACGATGATGGCCGGCATTGGCCTTGTCTTACTATTGGCGCTGATGTCTCTGGTCTTTACCGTGGCGATTTATCGCAGCCAGTTCCCCCGTGTGACGCGACCGGATGAGACAGTTACGGCCTCACTGAGGTACACGGACCTGTCGGAGAAATATCCACGCGTGCTGTTCTATTTTGTGTCGGGGGCGAACCGCCTGCACGGGTATCTCTACCATCAGGACGCTCCCCTGGGTCTGGTGGTAGTGGCACACGGTCTGGGCGGCGGCGCCGATAGCTATCTGCCCCAAATCGAGTATTTTCTGGAGCGCGGATGGCAGGTTCTAGCCTTTGATGCTACAGGGAGTTTTGACAGTGAGGGCAAGTCGACACGAGGGTTTCCGCAAGCTTTGCTGGACCTGGACGCCGCCCTTCAATATGTGTCCCAGGAGCCGGAGCTAGCCACGCTGCCCCTGTTTGTCTTCGGGCACAGTTGGGGAGGTTACGCTGCGGCTAACATCCTGCATTACTCTCATCCGGTGCGAGGCGTCGTGGCTGTCTCTGCGGCAAACAGCGCGATGGACATGATTATGGAGCAGGGCAGGCGACTGGTGGGCAGCGTGGCCAGGTTACAACAGCCCTTCGTCAATGCCTACCAACACTTGCTATTTGGCAAGGCTGCCTCTATGACGGCAGTAGACGCTATCAACAGTTCGCAAGTCCCCACCCTTGTCATCCACGGAACAGCGGATGACATGATGACCTTTTCGGGCAGTTCGATCATTTCCCGCCGGAATGAAATAACGAGCCCGCTGGCCCAATTCCTCGCGGTAGACGAGGAAGGGCGCAACGGGCACAACAACCTTTTTCGTTCCGAGGAAGCCATCACTTATCTCGAGGAAGTTAACAGGGAGTACAGAATACTCTACGAGTTCCACAACAAGGCCATCCCCTATGAGATTAACCAGCAGTTCTATGCTGGGATAGACAGACGCTTGCTGCAGGGACTGAACCTCGACCTCATGGATGCGATCAACGACTTCTTTCTGGAGTGTCTGAATAGCCAATAGAGTCAATGTTCCTTGGCTGGCTTCGCGCCTAGAAGCTTCGTCCGCAGTTGTCGCAGAAACGGGCGTCCGGATCGTTGAGTTCGTGGCAATGCTCACATTCTTTAGCCTTTAGCAATGCTGCGCCACAGTGGTTGCAGAATTTTGCGTTCAGGGCATTGTCGGCATTACATTTATGGCAGCGCACTAGGGTCGCACCTGTGCCCTTGCCATCGCTCACGGCCTTGGCGATGTTCTGAATAGTGTCCACACTGCCTTCAGCGATATAGTTGATGGTGTCCTTGGCCACCGGGGCCACTTCTCCCGCCACGTAGCGTCCCACCGCCCCCATGTAACCGAATTTGGCCAGGTTGAGGCCGACACCGATCATCGGCAGGCCAATGAACGCCGCCCAGAACATGGTGGGGGCGCGAAAACTCCCGAAGGCGCTGAAAAAGTCAATAAGGCCAATGGCGGTTAAGACACCACCGACGACGACCAGCGCCACCCCTATGGTGCGGAGAGAACCGCGTATACCTTCCTGGTTTTCGTGTTGCAGCTTGTTCATGTCTTCGCCTCCTTGTGTTGTGCATTCCGTCTTTGATACGCATGGGATGGGGTGTGGTTTCGGCCGGCTTGCTTAATATGAGGCCTGACCCCAATTAAGTTTAACAAAAATGCACCTGCCGGCAAAACTTTTCGGCAAATTATGTGTATATATAAATGACAGGTAGTCAAGTTTGGGGGTGTTCATTCCCTTGAGCGTTTCGGACCAAGAACTGGCGAAGCTCTGCAAAAAGAATCGCAAAGAGGGATATGAACTACTCTTTGGCAGGTTTCAGCGCTATATCTATAGCGTCTGTTACAGCTACACCGGCGCTCGGGAAGAAGCGTTGGATCTTACCCAGGAGGTCTATCTGAAGATTTATCGCGCTATGCAAAGCTTTGAGGAAGGTAGACCATTGCTACCCTGGATAAAACGCATAACGGTAAATACATGCCTTAACCACCAACGGCAACAGCGACCACCGGAAGTGGCGCTCCTTGAGATTCACGAGGCAGACTCGGGCTCGAACCCAGAAGTTGTGCTGGTGCGGGAGAACGACCACAAGGCACTACAGGCGGCTATAAGGCAGTTGCCGGAGCGTGAGCGCATGGCCATGGTGCTGCGCCATATGAAGGGCCTGAGCTACGACGAGGTTGCCGGGATGATGAGTTGCCCACTGGGCACCGTAAAGACATACCTCTACCGAGGTCGGAAGATGCTGCGCCAGGCTTTGCGGGATAACGGTGTATGGGGGGATGATATATGAGTTGCAACTTGGCTGGTGACCTACTGGACAAATACTGCGATGGCGATGTCGACGCGTTGGAGCGCGTCGTTGTTGAGAGCCACATCAGCCTGTGCCCCGAGTGCGCCGCGGCGTATGCTGAAGTGCAGTGGCTGAGCCTGCGACTGCATGAACTGGGTGAACCCACCGAATACCCGCCTGAGCTCTTTGCCCTTGCCGCTGCTACGGCAGAGGTACTGACCACCCGTCCCAGTGTTCCTCGTACGCTGATTAGGGTTGCCGAGAATTCGTCGCGTTTTGTTCAGTTTATACCAGGTGCATCCAGGGCGGCCGCTCTCGCCCGCAAGGGTATGCGTGCCGCACCAAAAGCTGCTTTCGACTTAACCAGCTATGTGGTGAAGGGAGGAGCGAGGCTGGCGCAGGCCATTATATGATAGTCATCTATATTCTATTGTGGTTGCTACTCGCCCTACTGTTACTGGTCTTGCTAGTTTTGGCACTGGCTGTAGATTACAGGGTCAAGGCCAGGGCGGAGGAAGACAAACTTGAGTTTACGGCGATGCTGTCGTGGGCGGGTTTACTGAAGGGTTCTTACACACTGGGTGAAGATCTGCGGGTTAAGGTGGCTGGCTTCCCTGTCAGGACGAATTTTATCGCTTCGGGCAAGAAGCGAGCGGAGCGCAAATCGGAAGCTACGGTTGAGAAGAAATCTGCTAAAAAGAAGACTAAGAAGTCTGGGTTTACTCTGGGTATCAGGCAGGCGCTTGGCCTGGCCAGGGACCTGCTGCGATACTTGCGTCCACGCACTTTGCAGGCTGACCTGAGGGTCGGGTTTGATGACCCATACCACACTGGGCTGATGATGGCCTTCGTCTATACAGCTCTGGGAAGGGTCAGCGGGGTGAAGATTACACCCGTCTTCGACGAAACTGTGTTGTCGGGTAGTTTTCTTATGGAAGGACGGGTGAGGCCGCTGGCGCTGGTGTTAATTGCGCTGCGAACCTTCGGACCGGTCTTCCTGGGAAATATAAAGCAAAAATTAAG
>DDWC01000254.1 GCA_002345475.1 Firmicutes bacterium UBA2296 | reverse complement strand
ACACAAAGTACAAGGTGTTATCTGGAACTGCTACCGCCATAAAACCCAGAGCAGAGAAGTGCCGGCAACCACAGCCGCCAATGTAACCGGGAACCCGATGCGAAAGAAGTCCGCGAAAGTAACTCTGTAACCCTGTCGTCGCAACATACCCACGGCTGTAACGTTGGCGGAAGCTCCGATGGGAGTGATGTTGCCGCCAAGGCTGGTGCTCAGGACCAGAGCAAACATAAAGAGCAGGGGATTTACGCCCATGCGCACAGCGATTAGCTGGGCTACCGGCAGCATGGCTATAGTGTAGGGGATGTTGTCCACAAAGGCGGAAACCGCCACTGAGATGAGCACGATCATAAGGTAGGCGGTGATGACACTGCTTCCGGCCATATCGCTCATCCAGTTAGACAGCGACAGTACGGCGCCGGAGACGGTCAGGCTGCTGATCAGCACGAAAAGGCCCGCCAACAGGAAGAACGTCTGCCAGTCCAGCTTGGCAAGTTCCATGGTGAAGAGGTCTCTGCGCCAGTTCCATATCAGTGAAATTAACCCAAGTGAAGCGGTGATTATGCCGGGCAACAACTCGTGACGGTTAGGGATAAAGGATGAAGCGGCCAGCGCGACAACGAGAAAGACCAGAAAACCGGTGGGTGCCCACGAGGTGACCTCGGGCGTTTCGCGTTTGCTGATCTGTCCGGTCACTTTGCGGAAAACGTAGTACATGATACCGAGACTGGCGATAGCTCCCGCCTGCACAGCGAAGAATATGCCCAGTTTCCCCTGCATGTAGAAGAAGTCCATAAAGGTCATTCTCGCTGCCGTGGCCAGGAGAATGGCAGGGGAATCGCCTATCATGGTGGCTACGCCCTGAAGGTTAGCCGCCACGGCGACGGAGACCAGTACCGGCACAGGCGAAACCTTGACTCTCCGCGCAGTTTCAATGGCCAGTGGCGCCACAATGAACACCGTGGCCACGTTCTCAATAAAGGCAGAAAGAATCCCGGAGAAGCCGGCGATGGCCAGCAAAGCCCAGATGGCACTGCCTGTGCGGTTGACAATGCCGGTGGCCATGTATGCGGGGGCACCTGACAGCACGAAGAGCTCGGCCATGATCATGGTGCCAAAGAATATCCCCAGCACGTTCCAGTTAAGTGCAGTCCAGGCGTCAGAGGGGGTGATAACCCCCAGTATGAGCAGCAACGCTGATGCGCCCCACACAAAGTACAGGGCCCGGTCGCGGTTCACTATTAACATGAGATAGGTCACTGTGAAGACAATCACAGCCAGCAGCTGATGACTCATCGAAGCACCTCCTGTATGTCTCACCGCGGCAATCAAAAAGACCTCTGCCTTGGCGGCAGAGGTCTTGCTCCAAAGCATTGCTTTGCGACGGACCGGCGCTTGCGCACGTGATGACGGCCCGCCTGATAGGGCTGACCCCTACAAGCTACTCCCCTCTATATCAGTATAAGTTTACGCCAACTGCCAGAGACATGCAATAGTCCAGCTCACATTGACATACAATCCCCACTTTAGGATAATTGATTGAGTAAATAAGAGCAGAGGGGCGACATTATGGAAAGTGTAACAGTGCGGGGCGGCGCGCGCCTGGTGGGCGAAGTGGCTGTCAACGGCTCGAAATATGTCGGCCTTTCCGCTATTCCGGCGGCCATACTAGCCAGAAGACCCAGCGTCATCGAGAACTTGCCTGACGTGAGTGACGTCAGGGTGTTTTGCGAAATTCTGCGCGGTATGGGTGCCAAAGTAGAGTACTCCTCGGGTGTGGCCGTTATTGACCCTAAGGGGCTTAACTCTATTGCTCCTCCGGCGGCCATGGTTAAGAAACTGAGGGCTTCCTATTATCTGATGGGAGCTCTGTTGGGACGCTACGGAGAGGCTGAGGTACCTTTGCCTGGAGGCGATGACATTGGTCCTCGCCCCATAGATCAGCATCTTAAGGGGTTCCGTGCTTTGGGGGCAGAAGTGTCCATAGAGCACGGTATTGTGAAGGTGTCTGCGACCAAGCTACTGGGAGCACCCATCTATCTTGACGTGGTGAGTGTTGGCGCCACCATAAATATCATGCTGGCGGCGATCTTTGCCGAGGGCGTTACCACTATCGTCAACGTGGACAGAGGACCCTGGATCATAGATTTGGCCAATATGCTGAACGCTATGGGTGCCAGAGTAATCGGCGCCGGAACTGAAACTCTGCGCATTCAGGGTGTCAGAGAGCTGAGTGGTTGTCAGCTTTCCATAATCCCGGACCAAAGTGAGGCTGCTACCCTGATGATCGCCTCTGCCATAACCGGTGGGGATGTGGTGGTTAAGGACATAATCCCCGAGCATCTGGACGCCATGATAGCAAAACTTCGCGAGACGGGAGCGGTGGTAGTGCCCGGCGAGGGTTTTGTGCGCGTGATAGGTCCAAGGCGACCCACTGCGGTCAACGTAAAGACCCTTCCTTATCCGGGGTTCTTCACCGATTTTCAGGCCCCCATGAGCACTATGCTGACCAGGGCCGAGGGTATGAGCATAGTCACTGAGACTATCTGGGATGAGCGTTTCAAACACCTCGAAGAGTTGACCAAGATGGGTGCCAAGGCTCGCATCGAGGGACGCAATGCCATAATCGAAGGGGTTGCACAGCTGTCAAGCGCCGAAGTCACCGGCACTGATTTGCGTGCCAGCGCCTCTCTGGTTCTGGCGGGCCTGGTGGCGGACGGCGAAACGACGGTTCACGGAATTGATCACATGGACCGGGGATACCAGCGGCTGGACGAGAAACTCATGAAGCTTGGTGGCGTGATCCATCGCATCTAGTTCCATGACGGCCCTATACATAAAGATGACCGGGGCCAGGGCCCCGGTCATCTTTATGGCTTGCGGCTTTTCCCTGCCAGTTCTTCAATCTCCAATGCCACCAGCAGGGTGCCGGCGGCCCTGTCCGGCGTTACAGGAGTAAATGTCAACCCGGGGGGGCAATACTTGTTGGTCAACTTGGTCAGGATGTCTGTTTTTGTGGGTTCGTCCTTTATAATGTGGGCATGGCCGTAGGCCAGGACGCTGCGGTAGTAGGTGCCATAGTCACAGGCCGAGGGACCAGTCTTGACGTCATCCATTTCAGACACGGCGAAGCAGAAACGCGGATTCTTGGCAATGATGTCCAGCTTTCTGCCTTCCAGGGCACAGTGAAAGTAAATCATGTTCTCTTCCAGATAGTAGTTCAGGGGGATGACGTAGGGATGCTTGTCATCTACCAGAGCGAGATAGCCAACTTTGCCCTCATGCAACAGAGAATAAGAATTTTCAACATCGAGCAGGCGATCCTGACGTCGGACTTTCATCTTGGTTGCCTCCTTTTTGGCGTGTTCGACTTCTATGATCTAGTGTACAATCTAGGAGAGTGAAAATCCTGCTACTAAAGGAAATATTCCTGAGGGGCAGAGAAAAATGAGTTTTGAGGTGACTGTGTATGAGTGATTTCACATTGCTTGAAGATCTGCTGCGCTTTGATCCTGGTCAGCGTGGCCTTGCAGAAAAGCTGCGCCCTGGCGACTTGCATTCGGCGGCACAGGGGCTCGTTAACGCCGGGAAGATAACCATTGCCACAGGCTTTTTCATCCCCCGTGCCGGGAACATCGAGTCCGATGGGCCGCCGGGTACTGCTTTTTTGGCTCGTGCGCTGGAGCGGTTGGGCAAACAGGTCACCGTTCTTTGTCCAGATACCGGGGTCCCGGCACTTATGGCGTGCCGTGAGAGGCTCAGTTTGTCCTACACGCTGCGGGGACTCATGCCGGGTTTGGTCGATGCGTCACTTCTTGACGACATTTCCCCCGAAGCCTTTGTTGCTTTGGAATATTGCGGGCAGGGCCATGACGGCAGATGTCGCAATATGCGCGGGGTCGATATCACGGAGCATGTGCCAATTCTTGACGATGTACTCGAAGACGCCGTGCGACGTGGCATTACCACAGTAGCGATTGGGGACGGCGGCAACGAATTGGGTTGTGGCAGCGCCGGGGCTCAGGTTCCCTGCACTGCGCCGGTGAACATCCATTCGCGGTCTGACGCCGAGTATGTTCTCTGTTCGGGCATCAGCAACTGGGGGGCGTATGTGCTGGTGGGAGCTCTGTCCGTATTGAGCGGGGAAAATCTGTTGCCCACCGCCGATGAAGAAATGGACCTTCTGAAGGCTCTGTGCCAGGTTGGTGTTGTGGACGGGGTGACGGGAATATGTCAGGCCACGGTGGATGGCCTGGACTTCGCCATGA